>CAZDTC010000027.1:0-13954 GCA_964508125.1 uncultured Candidatus Kuenenia sp. | reverse complement strand
GCGAACGCAGGCGGCACGAAGAGCATATTTACGTTGGCACCCGTCGCGTCGCGGGCCTCGGCGACAGTGTCGAACACCGGCAAGTCTGCGATCTTTTCGCCGCCCTTTCCGGGTGTGACGCCGCCCACCATCCGCGTGCCATAGTCGAGGCAGCCGCGGGTGTGAAACTCACCGACCTTGCCGGTGATACCCTGACAGATGACGCGCGTGTCGCGGTTGACGAGGATGCTCATGGTGATTCCCTAGGCCTTGGCGGCGGCGACGACTTTTTTGGCGGCGTCGGTGAGCCCGTCGGCGGTGATGATGGCGGTGCCGCTCGCCGCGAGGATTTTCTTTCCCTCCTCGACCTCCGTGCCCTCGAGCCGCACGACGAGCGGCACGGTGAAGCCGACCGTCTTCGAGGCCTCCACGAGGGCGGTCGCGATCGTCGTGCAGCGCATGATGCCGCCGAAGATGTTGACGAGGATCGCCTTCACGTTCTTGTCGGAGAGGATGATCCGGAAGGCTTCCGTCACCTGCTTCACGTCGGCGCCGCCACCGACGTCGAGAAAGTTGGCCGGCTCGCCGCCGTGGTATTTGACGAGGTCCATCGTGCTCATGGCGAGGCCGGCGCCGTTGACGAGGCAGCCGATCGTGCCGTTGAGCTTGACATACGAAAGCCCGGCCGCCGCAGCCCGGGTTTCGGCGGGCTCTTCCTCGGCCTCGTCGCGGAGGGCGGCGACGTCTTTATGGCGGAAGAGGGCGTTGTCGTCGAACGTCATCTTGGCGTCGAGGGCCACGAGCGTGCCATCCTTCGTCAACACGAGTGGATTGATCTCGACGAGCGATGCATCGAGGTCGACGAACGCCTGGCAGAGCTTCCGGAAAAATGCTTCGGCATGCCGCCAACTCGCCGTCGGCAGATTGAGCTTCGAGGCCAGGAGGCGGGCCTGATAGCCGGCGAGACCACGGTCGGGGTCGAATGGCTCGGAAAGAATGAGCTCCGGCGTCTTCGCCGCCACCTCCTCGATATCCATCCCGCCTGCCGTGCTTGCGATCAGCACCGGCGACCCGGCGCGGCGGTCGACGAGAACGGCACAGTAAAGCTCACGATCGATCGCACAACCGCTCTCCACGAACACCCGCCGCACCGCCTGGCCCTCCGGGCCGGTCTGGATCGTGACGAGCGTCTTGCCAAGGAGCCCCGCGGCGATCCGCTCGGCGTCGACGGCGCTCTTCGCGAGTTCCACGCCGCGCTGCTCCGAGCCCTTCACCTTCCCCTTGCCGCGGCCGCCGGCATGGATCTGGGCCTTCACGGCGCACACGGGCGTGCCGAGCGCGGTGAACGCGGCGGCGGCTTCCGCGGGCGTCGTGGCCACCCGGCCGGCGAGCACAGGCACGCCCGCCGCCCGGAGCAGATCCTTGGCCTGGAACTCATGGATTTTCATCGAATCACTTTCGCAGCCTTTTTCCCGGGACAAACAGCTTTCCAATATGGCAGGAAAGCGAGCCGCGCCAATGGGCCGGTCTGAACCCGGCACGGCACGATGGCTGCACTTGGCCAAACCCGGTTCGATCCGGAAACTGGCGGTTTTCCGCGCCTCGCATCACCACGCTCGTGAAGCCGTCGCCTCACCCATCCGCTGCCGCGATCGGCTTTCCACTCCCGAGCGTCTTCGTCGACCTCGAGAAACTCCGCAATGTCAACACAGGGCTCGGACGATTCTGTCTCCATCTGGGACGGGAACTCCTCCAGTTGGCGCCAGGACAGTTTCGGCCGGTCTTTTTTTTGCCCGCCGGCACGGAGCATCATTTCCCGAGCGGGGGCTTCGAGCGAATCGCGGCGACGGCATGGAGGAAAGAGTCGCTCGGTCGCCTCATACGGCCGGTCGTGCGGCCCTTTCTGCCTGGGCCATCGCTCGCGGTCTGGCACGTCACCAATCAGGCCTCGAAATATCTGCCGCTCGATGAACGGATCCCGGTCGTGCTCACGATCCATGACCTCAACTTCCTCCACGACGGTCCCCGGGACCGGCGCCGCCGGGAGATTTGCCGCAAACTCGCGGCCGTGCAGCGGCGGATCGATCGGGCTGCCGCCGTGGTGACCGTCTCGCGATTCACGGCGGACGACGTAGCGCGGCACCTCGATCTCAAAGGCAAGCCGTTGCATGTCGTGCCCAACGGGATGGCGCCGCTGCCGGCCGCGTCGGCTGTTCGGCCAGGGTTTTTCGACGATGGTCCGTTCCTGCTCGCCGTGGGCAACGTGCTGCCCCACAAAAACTTCCACGTGCTGATCGGCCTCATGGAGCGGTTGCCCGGCTACCGACTGGTGATCGCCGGAAAAAAGGCGACCTCGTATGGCGCATCGATCGAGCGCGAGATCGCCAGGCGTGGTCTCCGCGGCCGCGTATTGATGCCCGGAGAGGTGTCGGATGGCGACCGACAGTGGCTCTACGAGCACTGCGAGGGCTTCCTGTTTCCGTCGCTCGCCGAGGGCTTCGGGTTTCCCGTTCTCGAGGCGATGCAGTGCGGCAAGCCGGTGTTCCTCTCGCGGGCCACGAGCCTGCCCGAGGTTGCCGGCGACCTCGGCTCCTACTTCGGGTCGTACGAACCCGGCGACATGGCCGCCGTGGTTCAAGCCGGACTTGCGGATGCACGATCCAATCCGCAGGCTGCAGTTCAAGCCCGGAACCGGGCGGCGACGTTTTCCTGGGCGGAGGCGGCTCGGCGGTATGCGGAAATCTATCAATACGCATGGAGCGGGCTGTGACCGAAGCTTGATTGGACATGCTCGATCTGTCGTCGATCACCCTCTTCTGTGTGGATACGAGATCCCCGGATCTCGCGGCGTGGGCGATCGATCGCTGCCTGCGACAAGCCCGATTCGCCAAGGCCGTGTTGCTGACGAATCTGGCGGCGGTGCGGCAACGCCGGACGGACGTGGACTATGTCCAGGCGCCCCCGATCGCCAGCAGTCGGGACTATTCGCGACTGATGCTCACCGGCGTCGCCCCGCACGTCGTCGGATCACATGCCCTGGTGATGCAGTGGGATGGGTTCATCCTCCATCCGGAACTCTGGGATCCCGCCTTCCTCGACTATGACTACATCGGGGCGGTGTGGCCGCAGTTCCCCGCAACACCCGTGGGCAACGGCGGCTTTTCCCTGCGGTCGAGACGACTCATCGAATGCCTCCACGACGCGCGGATCAAGATCCGGCATCCGGAAGACAGGTGCATCTGCATCACGAACCGGAGCGTCCTGGAAACGCAGTTCGGCATCCGCTTCGCGCCTCCCGACGTCGCCGAGCGGTTCGCCGTGGAGCGCTCCGCGTGGCGCCCGGCCTTCGGATTTCATGGATTCTTCAACTTCGCGAACGTGCTCGAACCGGAGGAACTCGCACGCTTCATCGACGGGATGCCCGCATCGCACCTTGGCGGGGTCGACGCCTACGACCTCATCGCGCTGCTGTGCGACCGTAATGCTCACGCGCTGGCTGCCCGCCTCTTGGCGAAGTGCCGGATCCGCTGGAGGACCTGGCGGGAGCACCTGAGTGCCCGGCGGCGACTGCTGGCACGGTGACGGCCGAGTCGTCTTCGGCGACAAAGCGGGCTGGATTCCGGAGAGTTCATGGCGATAGCATTCCGCACTGGAAGCCGGGAGCACGCCGGCCGGCGGCGGCAGTCGCGGCGCCGCCCGCCTTCCCCGAGCACTGCCGGTAAAGCGCATGAAGCGGGCCGTCATTTTCGCCCACTACGATCGGCACGGCATCGTCGATCCATATGTCGTGGCTGCGCTGGCGGCCTATCGGCAGGTGTGCGACTCGCTCGTGTTCGTCACGGCGAGCGCCAAGGGCATTCCCAGCGCCATCGACGAGCTTGTCGACGCGGCGGTCGTCCGAAACAACGTCGGCTATGACTTCGGCAGCTGGAAAGACGGCATCGAGGCCCTGGGTCGGCCGGAAGACTTTGATGAAGTCGTGTGCGTCAACGACAGCGTGTACGGGCCGCTGTTCGACATCGCGGGGGCCCTGAATTCGACCGCGATTCGCCGGGCCGACTACTGGGGAATGGTGCTTTCAACGCAGGAGTCGCCGCACGTCCAATCATGGTTTTTCGCGATGCGCTCGCCGATGCTCGGCTCGTCGCGATTCCGGAAATTCTGGGCGGCCGCCGGCGAGGATCTGACGAAGGAAGAGGTGGTCGAGCGGCGCGAGATCGGATTGACGGATGCCGCGCGGCGCTCCGGCCACGTGGTCGCCGCGATCTACGACTCGAGCATCTCGCCGCCGGTTGCATGGGCGGAGATTTCGGACCATGTCTCGATCGCCGCGCCCGCCCGTTCCTGGCGGCTCATCCGCAAGACGCGGCCATGGCGTGCCCCGCTGAACCCCAGTGAACTGCACTACCGGCGCTTGTGGGCGGCCGGCGTACCGTTCCTGAAGCGAAGGCTCCTCCACACCAACTACTATGGCCTCGACTTGAACCTCGTTCATGCCGATCTCGAACGGCTCTCACCCGAATGGCACGCCCTGATCACGGCCCACGGCCGCCGGACGGGCGAGCACGGACTATTTCAACAATCCTCAGGGCGCTGAACTCCGATTTCACCGTGACGCTCCGTGGCACGGTCATCGAGATGATTCATCGCATGCCATGTCAACATCCGCGCTCAACACCGTGACGCTGCCGACGATCGTCATTGACCTCGAAAAGCTGCGGCACATCAACTCCGGCCTTGGCCGGTTTGCACTGCACCTTGGCCGGGAACTGGTGACCGTCGCCGAGGGGCGATTCAAGCCCGTGCTTTTCCTTCCACCTGGCGCCGACCGGTATTTTGAAAACCAATCGTATGTTGGCAAGCCGGTGGTCAGGTGGCAGAAGGAGTCGCTCCAACGGCGGGTCCGGGCTTTTGTGCGGCCGTTTCTGAAACCGTCCGGTGTCTCCCTTTGGCATGCCACGAATCAACACTCGAAATATCTCCCGCTCGACGATCGGGTGCCCGTTTTGCTGACGATTCACGATCTCAATTTTCTACACGAAGCGATGCGCGACGAGCGGTCGGAATGGATCGATCGCCAGCTCGCCGACGTGCAGGCGAGGATCGATCGGGCGGAAGCGATCACGACCGTCTCGTCATTCGTCGCCGACGACGTACGTCGCCACGTGAATCTGCGTGGCAAGCCGATTCACGTCGTGCACAACGGCATGAGCCCCGCCCCGGCCGCATCGACCAGCCGGCCGGCATTTTTGCCGGCAGGTCCGTTTCTGTTCACCGTCGGCAATTGCCTGGCGCACAAGAATTTTCATGTTTTGATCGATCTTCTCGAGCGTTTGCCGGGCCGGCGGCTCGTGATCGCCGGCCGGAAGTCGACCCCCTATGGGCAGTTGCTTGAAAATCGAATTCAGGAAACGCGCATCGCCGACCGGGTGATCATGCCGGGGGAGATCTCGGACGGCGATCGGCAATGGCTCTACGAGCACTGCGAGGCGTTTCTGTTTCCATCACTGACGGAGGGCTTCGGTTTCCCGGTCCTCGAAGCGATGCAATGCGGCAAGCCCGTGTTCATGTCGCGCAAAACCAGCCTGCCCGAAATTGGCGGAGACTGTGGGTTCTACTTCGATGCCTATGACGGCCATCATCTGGCCGAGGTGTTTGCCGCCGGCATGGCCCGTTTTCATGGCGACGCGACGTTTCCAGGCCGCTGCCGCAGGCAGGCCGGATTGTTCACGTGGCGAAATGCCGCGGAAAAATATGCAGACCTGTATGCGGCCATCTGCCAGGGGCGCTCGGGGCGAGTCTGACAGGTGCGGGTTTTGGGCTTTTTGGAGAGCCCGGGGCTCTGCTACCCTGCCGTGAAAGTAGCACCTAGAAGTGTTGCGCCACCAGTTCGCTGCTTCTTTTTGGTCGTGATCAGCTCGAATTGCATGGAAGACCGTCCGGTTTCACACGCGCCGCCGCGAAAGGCGACGGGGCCGCGGATTTTCGTCGACTGCACGCAGACCGTGAGAACCTCCAATCTGACCGGGATTCCGCGGGTCGTCACGAACATCGTGAAACACGGTCGCCCCGCGGCACGAGAGCGGGGGGCCGACCTTGTCCCCGTGCGATTCAGAAAAGGGCGTTTCGTGACCACCGCCGTGAGTGCGGATGACGATCTATACCGCTCGAAAAAATACACGGCGAACCTCCCAACCAATCCATTCTTGAGGCGTCTGCACAAGCTTCTCGTCCCACGGTCGTTGATGCGGTTCGTACAAAAACGTATCGACGCCCGACTTCTCTCCGGCATCCCTGTAAAAATCAGCGCCGGGGATATTTTGCTGCTTCCGGATTCATCGTGGCAAGAGCCGATATGGGACACGGTCGATCAGGCACTCTCCGAGGGAGCGACGCTCGGGATCGTTCAGCACGACTTCATTCCGCTCGAGCACCCGGAACTCGTGCCGCCGGAGAATACGGAAATCTTTCGCCGCTGGGCCGACGCGTCGCTCCAGCGCGCGCATTACGTCATAGCGGTATCCCAAACGATCGCGGCTGAAACGAGGGCCCGACTGACGAAGCTCGGCCGCCGAAGTTTTGGCGAGCACTGCGTGACAGCCTTTCGCAACGGCGCGGACTTGCCCCCACCGACAAGCAGCGACGCTATTCGGCAGGAATTGATCGACTTCATCGGCCCGGAGGGCGACGGGCCCTACGTCACGGTCGGGACCGTAGAGCCGAGAAAAAATCAGTCGACGCTGCTGGCGGCCATCAGCCAAGTTTTGGCCCGCGCCCCCGATGCTCGATTCCTCATTGCCGGGGTCGTTGGCTGGAACGGAAAGCCCATCGCCGAAAGCATCCGTCAGCATCCGGGCTGGCCAAGCAACGTCCGCCACTTTTCGGATCTCACCGACGCCGAGCTTCGCTTTGCCTACAAGCATGCGAAGGCGGTGGTTTTCCCCTCCCTCGCAGAGGGATACGGGCTGCCGATCGTCGAATCGCTCGCGAATGGAACCCGTGTATTTGCGTCCGACATCCCCGTGCACCGCGAGATCGGTGAGCCGCACTGCGTCTTTTTCGATCCACGGAATCCGACAAGGCTGGCCGAAGTGCTCGTCGCCCATCACCTGAACGGTGAGTACGCTGCGATCTGGCCCCCTTCCGAATACGAGTTGCCGACTTGGCACGACGCCGCAAACACAATTGTTGAAACATCGCTCCGTTATGCGCACCGCTACGTCAACAACAGGAACTAGCCGATGCCAAAGGCCACGAAACTACTCGGCTCGATAACCGCCTGGCTAAGTCCCGCGAAACTCAAGCGGATCGTTCGCAAGAAAAAGAAACGCACTTCAATCGCCACGTTAAACGTCCATTCGTTTCCGCGGACCGCGCCGGCGCTCTATGCCACGCCCGATAAAAACGCCCGCCACCCGCACACATCATCTTGCCTCTGCACGCATGCTCAACTCGACTCTCCTGCCTTTCGTCGGTGGGCGACGGCTTTCGGAGAGCCGTGGCGGGCCCACCGCAAGTTGTGGGAGCTTTGCTACATCTGCGAGACGCTTGACCAGCGCGGCCTGCTGAAACCCGGAAAAAAGGGACTCGGGTTTGCCGTGGGCCTCGAGCGACTGCCGAGTTTTTTCGCTTCCCGCGGATGCGAGATTTTGGCGTCTGATCTACCGTCAGAGGACGAACGCAACAAAGCCTGGGCTGCTACCGGACAGTGGGCGCCGGGCCTCGAGGCCTTGAATCAATACGGCCTCTGCCCACCTGATGAGTTTCGGAACCTCGTTCGGTTCCGCCCGATCGACATGAACGAGATACCGTCGGATCTCATGGGGTTTGATTTCACATGGTCGACGTGTTCGTTCGAGCACTGCGGAAGCCTTGAACTTGGGCTGCGTTTTCTCGAACGCCAGATGGATTGCCTCGCACCCGGAGGAATCGCCGTACACACGACGGAGTTCAACCTGTCGTCCAATGATAAAACCGTCGACAAAGGCTCGTATGTCGTCTACCGCCTCAAGGACATCGAAGGTATTTGCCTCCGCCTCGCAGAACAGGGCCACACGGTCGAGCCGCTTGATCTGGAAACGGGAACGCATGAGTTGGATCGCTACGTGGACGGGCCTCCCTACTCGGGCGACCGCCACCTCAGGCTTGATCTCAATGGCTTTGCTGCAACCTCGATCGGTCTCGTGATTCGCAAGGCGCAGGGCTGACTCTCAGCCCTCGGCAGCGGATCCATTCGCTGCCACGTGAGTCTCACCATGGCATCGCGACCACCAGGATCCAGCCCGACGATTTCGATCGTCGTCTCGACATACAACTCTGCAGAGCTTTTGCGCGCATGCCTCGGGCAGTTATCAAGGCAGTCCGCCATCGGAGAGTGCGAAGTACTCGTCATCGACAGCGGATCAGAGCAGAATGAAGCAGCCGTGTGCACGGCTTTCCAGACAGAATTCCCTGCTTTGCTCTACGAGCGCACACCACGGGAAACGGTTTACAGTGCCTGGAACCGCGCACTGACAAAGGCCCGCGGCAGATATTTTGTGAACGCCAATACCGATGACTCCCTACACCCACATGCCTTGTCTCTTTTGAAGCGTGCGCTCGATCGATACCCAGAGGCTGTGATTGCTTACGGCGACTGGATCTGGTCGAACACTCCGAACGCCTCTTTTCCGGTAGATCCCTCATGCCCACACATTCGGCACGAGGCCTACCATCCGTCGATCCCGCTCACGTATTGCTACACAGGGTGCACGCAATTTTGGCGCACCGAAAAGTTGCGCCAACTCGGCGGCTTCCGCTCCCAACGATGGGCGGCCGCAGACTACGAGGCACTGACCGATATCGTGCGTAGGCGGTGGGCCGCGGCTTACGTTCCTACGCCGGTTGCGGCTCATTATAAGAATCCAGCAGGACTCTCACTGGCGTCGAATCGTTCCTTTCAAGAGTTCTGTGAAATCCGGAATGCGCTCCGCGCGCAGGTGCCGATTTCGGCGATCTACGATGTGGATGAAGCGGATGCCACGGCGTGTGCGGCAGGTTGGGTTGGCCTCGCACAAAGGGCACTGCACGTCTACGCTCCATGGGCAGCAGGACCGGATCCCGACTTCGACTACGCGACTTTCGCGGCCCAACAAGCTTTGACGCGAGATCCTTCGAGCCGCCCAGCGAAAAGACTTCTCAAGGCTCTGGCGAGAAAGCAGCACACCTTATGGGACAAACTGCTAAGACGTCGACTCGACCGTATTCGAGGCATGGCTCTGTCGCGGGTTCCCGAGCCGCCGCCAAGAGTGAAGCCGCTCGTGGCTGCAATCGATTAAGACGGATGAACTCCTCACCACCACCAGTGGAAGCCTTCGTGCCAAAGGCCGGCTTGAAGTCGCTCAGGAAACTCTTCTGGCGGACTGTCGGAAAGCAGCCGATAGCGCCGCCCAAAGTTTCTTTGAACCAAAAGTTGCTGGCCTTCATCGATCGCAACCGCCAACGCGAGATGCCCACACGCGAGACCACGATCCGCCCGGAGATTGTGATACCGTGTTTCAACCATGCACGGTACTTGACGTACTCGCTTGAAGTGCTCCGGGGTTCGAACATTCCGATGACCGTCATTGACGATCACTCCGACGATAAGAACCGCCTTTTGATTGAAGATCTTGGGCGGCGGTTCAACGTGAAGGTAATTCGGAATGATTCCAGCCTGCGACAATCAGGGTCGCTCAACAAGGCGATTCGCCTGTCGGACAACAACCTATTCATCGTCGCCAACGCCGACGATTATTTGTTACCGGGCTGGGTTCCCTACGCGATCGAGCAATTTCACCGCCACGAAATTTATCTGGTGGGGGGCATGCACATATGCTTCTTCAATCATTTTTCGCAGTCGGAAGCACACTTTGCCAACCTCCTGAGGGCGAGTTCTTACACGCCGGCGTCGGAGCTTCGGCTGCATGGCCCGGAAGACGCCCGGTGCTTCACTCACGACAACTCGATCGACATGACCATGACAGGCTGCACCTTCTTGAAATCGGCCTGGGAATTCGTCGGGGGCTTCTATGATCTCGCCGATCGGGTGAGTGACCATGACGATCGTGACTTCCAGATGCGGGTGTGCGCCTTCTTTCCGGTCGGAGTATCTGATGATTTGTCGGCGCTTTGGCGTAGCAACTCATCGACAGGAATGGGCAACAAGTGAGGTTGTGGCAGTGGCACTCCTTGCAGGCTTGTGGCCCAAGCGACAGGTCGTATCGTCGCTCATCGGCGGCCTGGGGAACCAGATGTTTCAGTACGCAGCAGGCCGCGCTCTGGCGAACCGCGAGCGGGCCCGCCTCGTCTTGGATACGAGCCCTCTGCGGGCCAAGGGCGATCACACACCGCGCACATATGGACTCCATGCATACCGTATTCAGGCCGAAGTCGACATTTTGCCGGCTGAAGCTCTGGAACGGATAGCGCTGCTGGACGAGGGCGCCGCCGCTGGCAGATGGCCTCGCAAGGTGCACCGCCAGACGCGCCTGGTTGGTCACTGGCAGTCCGAAGCCTACTTTTCGGACATCCGTCCCCTCTTGCTACGTGATTTTCAACTCGCCGATGCACCCTCGCCTTACGTCGCTGAAATCGCAGGCCGGATTCACGAGGCACCCGAACCGGTTTCAGTTCACTTTCGCCGAGGGGACTACGTCTCACTTCCTGCCGCGGCAAGGTTTCATGGCACATGTTCGATCGAATACTACCGCACAGCCATCGACCGTCTGACACAACGTCTGGACCAAACCGACCTGTTCGTGTTCTCCGATGATCCTCAATGGGTGAGGGACAACGCCGGCCTGCCAGACGGTTCAACCATCGTTGACTGTGATCGTTCAACGCCCGCCCAAGACATCTGGCTTATGAGCCTATGCCGTCATCACGTGCTGGCGAACAGCAGCTTCAGTTGGTGGGGTGCCTGGCTCAGCCTAGCAGAAGGCATCACCGTCGCGCCCAGCCGATGGTTTCTCGATGCCAATGCGGCGCAGTCGCACATCGTGCCACCGCGCTGGGAAAGAATATAAGCGGTTGTGGGCGACGAACATCAAAGGCACCAGCGGCAGCCGTGCCGAATGCGGCGAACCGGCCTGTAATACTTGAAGATGTTTTTCAGAATCCGCTTTCGTTGCCAGTGCGGGGGCAGGAGCGTTACGGCTCTCTCACTCTTCCGAATGGCTTCGTATTTTTCCTGCTCCTCCGGGGTGACAAACGCGTATGAACCTACGAAGCTCTCGCCGGGTCGGTCGGCTGGCAACGGCTGGGTGCGTTCTGGGAAGTATCGGACGCAGTCAGTGTGCACCAATGCGTTTTTCCTGACCTTGCAATAAAAACTTCCGCTGAGAAAGACTTGGTCATCTCCGTATTCGGATCGGCGATGCGCGTGCAGGCGATCGCGAACCAGTGCGCCCAGGAGTGCGAGTGATTTTCCTTTGACGCCGAGAGTTCCGCCCATGACGGGCGACTGGTGGTAGGGGTGGTCACGGATAATATGTGTGTCGTACCGGCTTCCCAGCCATTCGTTCACGGCATCGGCCTCGCGCGTGGTGAACACTGAGTCTGAGTCGCGAAACAGCAGGGCCCGCACTCCGGGGCGCAGTGCCGCCAGAAGACGCCACGACATGCCCTCCATGCCTTGGCTGTGCTCCTGCTGGAGCACGACTTCGACATTGTTTCCAAGCGGCTCCTGTGCCAGTGCGTGGTGGTTGACACGATCGCAATAGATGACCATCTCCCACCCGGGATACACCTGGTCGCGGACGCGGATGTTCTGCATCATTCCGCGGCGATACTTCGGATCAGAGCCAAAGAGTGCGAAGCTGATCACGTGGCCGTTCACGTGTTACCTGCGTTTTCGAGAGGTCCGGTTCGCAAGAGAGCTGTCCCACCCTACCGGCATGCCGCGCTATCGCCCCACACGATCAGGCAATTCTCGGGATGCGTGAGCGGTTGTTCGGGCAGAATCCTGGCGCCAGGAATCATCGCAACCAGCTCATCTGCTTTGTAGGAGCGAAACTCTGCAGGCGTGATCTCGTTGTACGTGATGTATCCCCTTTTCGAATCCAGAATCGCCTTTCGCAGATAGACGTCCTGCAACGGTCGGGGCAGCTCCGTAAACGCATAATTGCTCACAACCAGATCGTACTCCTGCTGATGCAATTCGTTGGCTGTCTTGTAGGTAACCACGGAATGAAGGATGTAGTTGTCAAGGAAGCGCTGGGCCAGAGCCAGAGCCGGCCGTATATCCACCAGGCAGTACGTGCGGGGATCGAAATATTCGTTGATCACGCGACACTGCCCGCCGTATCCCACTCCGATCTCACAGATGTCGAAATTGTCCAACGTTCCGAAGAGGCACTGCATCTCGGCCAAAACCTTCACATAACGCAGCGTGGTCGGTGAAACAGTCCCGCATCCCGGATATTCGAAGGTAATGGGATTGCCGTAGTCGTCGTTTCTCTTGAAGCGATCCATCGCCGCCAAGATTTCGGGATTTCGTGTGAGCAACCGCAGATACTCGGCTCCCTGCTGCTGTGTGACGTGCTCGAGTATCTGGTTGTAGGCGGGGTTTCGTCTGAAGTTATTGAAGGCGCGGCAGTCGTGGGCAGCCTGAATGCAGGCTTCCGGATAGGATTGATTGTTGGAAAGACTGGTCGCCGTCGGCCCGGGTGAAAGCCGTTCCTGCTTTGTCCAGATTGGGGTCATGAGTGCTTGCCCTTGCGTCGACCCTTGACGTGAAAACAAGGGTTTTTCAGATGGCTAACGAACCGCCCGCGGCATGATTCGAATCGCATCATCCGCAACCTCGATGTGGCTGTTCGGCCGGCGGGTTTTGACGTAGTTGCTGAGTTCCTCGATGGACGGATACCCCGTCTCCACTCCAAAACATCGAGCATCGTCCACGACTATGACGTGCCCGATTTCTGCCGAATCAAAGATGTGAGACAACTCCTCCATCACGGGCGTGTCTTTCTCACCTCTGGCGGTGACGCCGGCCGAATAATGACCGTCAAGCCAAAACAGACTTGGGCTGTTTATTCTTGGAAGGAGATCCTTGATCGCCCTCCCGCTGTCGCCCTTGATCAATTCCACACTGCCTTGCCCGGCAAATCTCGCAACGGCCTGCCGATGCAAATCCTCGCCCAATTCGATCGAGTAAATCTTGTCGAAATCGTGTATCAGGGCGGCGACCATGTCCCCATAGTATGTGCCTGTTTCAACGAGTGTCTTCAGGCCAAACTGGCGGGCGATGGTCCGGAGATTACGCTGCTTCACGACGTGAGGCGGTGGCGCCGGCTTACCATTGCGCTCCCAATCCTGGATCGTTTTCCTGTCCGACCCTCGGATTTTTTCATGCGTGTTCCAAGATAGTACTTGCCGAAGTGCTGCCAGGAACCTCTTCATCGCTGGGTTCACGCACACAAGGAGAGGGTTCGGCTCGTTCATCCAAGGAACGAGCCGAGCCGCATGATAGTTGCGTCGCGGCGAAACAGCCTAGCCCAAAACAAGCCCAAAACCATCGAAATGTGTTTGGTCTTTCGTTCAATATCCGCTCGATTGCGGTTCGTACATGATCACGTGAAAGAGGATCTCAGAGTTGATCGTTGACGGGTGATGCTTTGGGGTGACCGAATCCCGTGCTTGGGACGGGCTTCACTTGGGCGACACACCCCTTCCCACGTCTGGCCGAGTATCCCGGCAAACAAGCGAGGGGGCCGGGCGATCGTTCGCCCGGCCCCCTCTGATTCACAACACGTTGCGTGCCAAACCGGCCTTAGCAGCCGCAGCGGCGGCAGCCCTTGCGGCGGCAGCCCTTCTTGGCACCGCCGCAGTCGCCACAGGCGGCCGCACCGGCATCGCCACAGGCGCCAGCACCGGCACCGGCGTCGCCGCAGGCACCAGCACCACCGCAGGCACCGGCAGCACCGGCGTCACCAGCCGCACCACCGCAGGCACC
>CAZDTC010000026.1:12685-13959 GCA_964508125.1 uncultured Candidatus Kuenenia sp. | reverse complement strand
AGCGAGTCGAGCCGGCGGCTCAGTTCGTGCACGAGGTCGTGATCGTGGTCGGCGCAGCCGGCGGTCTCCCCGAGGTGGCTCAGTTCTTTTTCGGCGGCGAGATACATGGCGAAACTCCGGTGGGATGGGGACGGCGGCCGGGCGATCCGTGGCCATCGATTCCGCGCCGGTGCCTGCGCGACGCGGCAACCCTCCGCCTGGCCCGCCGCTGAATCAAGTGGCCACGGCGCGACGCACGATCCGCCGACGCCCGGCGGCAGACACTTCGTCCGGTCGCCCGGTGACCCTGCGTGTCGTAGCGGTCGTGGCGGCCGACGGCCGCCCCGCCACCATGATTTTCCAGGGCAGGCCGCTTGGGGCGCGAAGCCCATGGCCCCTACACTGAGGTCGCGGCGCCGCAGGGGGCGACCGCTCCACGACGCCATGCACCATCCCGATCCATCGAACCTCGGCCGGCAGGAGCCCGCGACGACGCTGCTCGAGTCATTCGACAGTTGGGCGCAGCTGCTTCGGCACGGCGAACCACAGCGCGGGCAATCCTCCCCCGCCGGCACGCGGCCTCACGCGGCGGGAATGCCCGAGGCGATCCCCTACCGGCCGCTTCTCCGCCGGCCGCTCGCGCTCCTGCACGTGGTGGACGACGGCCGTGAGGACGGCGAGACGATCCGGCTGCGGGCCGAACGTCTCGTGATCGGCCGAACCGAGGGGGACGTGACGATTCCCCACGACATCTCGATGTCGACGCGGCACGCCGCGCTCGAGCGCGGCCCCGGCGGCATCTGGCTTCTGAGCGACACGTCCAGCGCCGGCGGCACGTTCGTGCGCGTGACGACGGCCCGGCTTCACGACGGATCCTGCCTGCAACTCGGGGCATCGAGGCTGCGCTTCGATGCCCCCGACGGCGCCGACGCCGCGCTCGTGGAACTCGCGCCCGACGGCGACGGCACGCGGCACGGATGCTCCGGCCCGCTGACGACGGTCGGCCGCGTCGGGGGCGGCTGCAGCGTGCAGATCGGCGATCCCTTCATCAGCCCGCTGCACGCGGAATTGCAGGCGACAGCCGGCGGCTGGCGGATCGAGAATCGGGGGCTCAACGGGCTGTGGATCCGGATCAGCGGGCCGGTGAAGCTCGCGCATCCGGCGCAGTTCCTGTGCGGAGAGCAGCGGTTCGTGTTCGTGCCGCTGGGCGAGTGAAGCGGCTGGATCGTGCGGCAGCCACTCACGCGAGCAGCCACTCCGGGAGCCGCCGCACTCTCCCCTCCCGATCCACGCAG
>CAZDTC010000026.1:0-12585 GCA_964508125.1 uncultured Candidatus Kuenenia sp. | reverse complement strand
TCACGCGAGCAGCCACTCCGGGAGCCGCCGCACTCTCCCCTCCCGATCCACGCAGACCACGACGGTCCTGCCGCTGGCGATGATCATCGCGTCGCGGATCACCTCGTAGGAGTGCTCGATGCTCGCGCCACCGACTTTCTCGACGAAGGTTCTCACGACGAGCATGTCGTCGTATTCCGCCGCGGCCCGGTACGAACACGACGCCTCCGATACCACGAGAAACAGCCCGGCCTCTTCGAACTGTCGATAGGTCGCGCCGCGCGACCGCAGCATCTCCGTCCGGCCGATCTCGAAGTAGGTGAGGAAATTGGCGTGGTGCACCCGCCGCTGCCCGTCGGTCTCCTGGTACCGCACCCTGATAGCTGTTTCATGACTGGCGAGCGTCATGTCTCTGTCCCTCGTTGCTGCCCGGACGTGCCGACGCGGGGCCTTCGTTGACCGCCGCCGGCCGGAGACTCTATTCTTTGCCTGCGGTTGGTGGCAAAACCGCGGTTGCGGCGGAATCACCGGCCCGGGTGATGGCGCGGAGGCGCAAACGTGAGCATTGGAGACGAGAACGAAGGCGGCGCGGTGGGGTTTGCCACGGCGCGAGGTCGCAACTTCCCCACGCTCCGCCAGTTCACGGTGTTTCTCGAGAACCGCGTCGGCCAATTGCTGGAGTTGGTGCGCCGCTTCGACGGCTCGCGTGTGCGCATCGTGGCGCTCTCGATCACCGACTCGGGCGAGTGCGCATTCGTCCGGTTTCTGCTCAGCCACCCCGAACAAGGCCGCGAGATCCTCGAGCGAGCCGGCCTGGCCCTGATCGAGAGCGACCTCATCGGCGTCGAGCTGCCCGACGGCGACCAACCGCTCCTGCGGATCTGCACGGCCCTGTTGCAGGCCGAGGTCAACATCATCCAGGCTTATCCGATCCTGGTGCGGCCGCGCGGCCGCCCGGCCGTGGCCCTGATGGTGGACAACACCGAGATGGGCCTGGAGACCCTCGGCAACAAGGGCTTCACGATGGTCACCGAAGGCGACCTCGACGAAAACGAGTAGCCGGACTACTCGAACATCCCGTCGGGCAACCCCTGCACGCCCCGGACGATGATCTTCTGCACGGAGTCCCAGGCCACCGCCGTGAGCGTCACGGTGCCATCGGTCTCCTGTTTGGCGAACAGGCCGTGCGTGCCGCGAGACCAGCGCGGCTCGTACCATTCCGGGTAGATCGGTGTGGCCCCGGAAACATGGATCTCCACGGAGCCGCCGTGTTCGCGCTCCAGCCAGAGCCGGGCCACGAGTTGGGCCGTGGGGTGTTCGGCCGCGGAGTCATCGTCGGGGGCGGCGAACTCCTCGGGGCCGTATCCGGCCACCACGTCGCCGACCGTGCTCCCGCCGCCGCTCGTCGCCTCCCCGGCGCCGGCCGTGACATCCACGACGATCTCCTCGACCGGGGTCGGCTCCGGAGCGGAGCCGCCGTCGAACAGACCGGCAAACGCGTCGGGCGTGGGAGGAGGCTCGACCGCCTCCGCCGGCTCGGCTGGAGCCGATTGGATCGGGATCACGACCGGCACGCCGCACTTCGAACAGGTGCCGCGCTTGCCGGCGAGTTTCGCCGGCACGTTGATCCGGTGACCATTGCCGCACTGGAACGTGATCGTGGCGACGCCCTCCTTGGAGGCGGCCCGTGGCACGATTCTCGTCTTCTCCTCCGACATCGACCGGCTCCCGTGGGGCAGCCACGCTCAAGCGTGCGTTCCCTGCCCAAAAGTCTACCGTGCAGCGGCGCACCTTGACGGGCCGGCGGCAGCCTCTGACACTGCGAATTGTCCGGCGTCCGCCGTCGGCCGCGGGGTCGGATCGCCCCGGTTGTCTCGGTTGTTCGGATGGTGTCATGCCGATTCAGGTCGTTTGCACGGGCTGCAAGAGTCGGTTCAGCGTCAGCGACCAGTTCGCGGGCCGCACGGGCCCCTGCCCGAAATGCAAGCGACCGATCACGATCCCGAAGCCCGCCGCCGAGGCCGTGACGATCCACGAGCCCGAGGCTCCGGTCGTGAGTTCGCAGGGCACCGGCCGCGTCCCCACGGCGCCCATCGCGAGCACGGAGCGGCCCGTGTCCCGGCTGCAGTTCGCCCTGGTGGGCATCGGTGCCATCGGCTGTCTGCTCGGGGCATGGCTGACCGGCTCCAACGCGCCCGGGAAGGCGCCGGCCTGGGCGCTGGCCACGGCAGCCGTGGCGCTCGCCTTTCCCTGCGCGGCGATCGGCTATCGCATCGCCCGTGATCGCGAGCTCGAGCCCTATCGCGGCCGCGCGCTTGTCATTCGCGTGGCGATCTGTGCACTCGTGTATGCGGCCTTGTGGGGAGTGAGGGCGCTCGTGCCGGCCGAGATGACCACCGAGATGTGGCAATGGCTCTACGTGGCGCCCATCTTCTTCGGGCTCGGGGCGCTGGCGTCGTTCGCCACGCTCGACCTCGAGTGGGGAGCGGCGGTCGTCCACTTTTCGCTGTACGTGCTCGTGACCGCCCTGCTCCGCTGGCTCGCCGGCTTCACGCCGATCTGACATGCCTTTCACGCACCTCCCCGAGCTCGTGGCCCTCGACTCGTGTGGCGACGGCCTGCGCATCCCACCCGATGTCACGGTGCCGCTGACACCACGGGTGCGGGCCCTGATCGACCTGCCGCTGCTCCGCCGGCTCGCCCGCATCAGCCAGCTTGGGCTCGTGGCCCTGGTGTATCCGGGCGCCAGGCACTCGCGGCTGGAGCACTCGCTGGGCGTATACCGCCTGGCGCTCGAGTTCCTCGGGCGGCTGCGGCACGATGCCCGCTTCTCCGCCACCGTCGACGAGGCCGACGCGGCCGCCTTCGTCGCGGCGGCGCTGCTCCACGACGTCGGCCATTGGGCCTACTGCCACCCGCTCGAAGACATGGCCCTGCCCGAACTTCCCAAACACGAGTCGTTCGTGCGGCTGCTGTTGACCGCAGCCCCGGCCGCCGACGTCCTCCGCCGGCAATGGGGCCTCGACCCCGGTCGCGTCGCCTCGCTCATCGAGGGCTCCGCGACCGACCCGGCGGGGCGGCTCCTGCACTCCCTGCTCTCCGGGCCGATCGACGTCGACAAGATGGACTACCTCTCGCGCGACAGCCTGCACGCCGGCGTGCCCTACGGGCGCCACTTCGACCAGGAGCGGTTGCTCGCAAGCCTGTGCGTCGACGCCGCCGGCGCGGCCATGGCGATCACGGAGAAAGGGCGCACGGCCGCCGAGTTGATGGTGTTCGCCCGCTACGTGATGTTTAGCGAGGTGTATTGGCATCACGCCGTGCGGGCGGCCACCGCGATGCTGCAGCGTTGCGTCTGGATCGTGCGCGACGCCATCGATGCCGGAAGTCTCACGCAGTTCGACGACCCTTCCTTCGCCGACTGGCTGCTCGCCGCCACGCGCGGGACGCCCGCCGCCGATCTGGCGAGCGGGTTGTTCGGCCCCGAACGGCTGCTCGTCAAGCGCGTGGCCACGTTCGACGCGCTCCATCAGCCCGCCATCCATCGGGCCCTCGCCGGCCGCCCCTACGCCACCACGACCGACATCGGCGCCCGGCTCGCCGCCGCCCTGTCCCTGCGCGTCGGAAGCCGCATCGACCAGCACACGCTCCTGATCGACGCCCCGCCGGCTGAGCGCGAGGTGGAGTTTCGGCTCCAGGTTCGCGAGCGGCCGGCGACCGGCCGCGGCGAGCCCTCGTGGCGGCCACTCGCCGACTTGTCACCCGTGGTGCGGAGCCTCGCCCACGAGCAGTTCGACAACCTCGTGAAACGGGTGCGAATATTCGCGCCCCGCGACGTCGCGAAGCGCCTGACGGAGATTCCGGACCTCGCCCAGCTCGTGCTCGATGCCTGTCAGGGCTGAGGTGCCCCGGGAAACAGCAGCGGTTCGGCGGCCCGCGCCGGCGGCGATCCCGCAGGCTGGGCCTCGGGCCGAACGAGCACGCTCACCGTGCCGTCCGCAGCGGGCTCCGGCTGCGGTGCGGCGACCGGCTCGGGCAGGGGGGCCTCGAAGGCCGTGCGAGCAACTCCCGCCTGCGCGGGCGGCGCACCTCCGGCAGCCGGCGGAACGGGCGGGCGAACAGCAGCCTGCCCCGGAGCCGGGGCGGGCACGACAGGCTGCGCGGCGGGAGAAGCCGCGACGGGCGGCAGGACGCCCTCGGCCACGGCACCGGGCATTCCGCCCGGGAGGACGGGATACACGGGCACCTCGATCACCCGAACCCTCCCCAGCGGCCTGGCGAGCTCCCGCTCGAGCGCCATCTGCGCCCTGAACATGCGGCGTTCCGCCCGGGCCACCGGCCCGCGAACGGGCCATGCTTCGGCGACACCGCCGCCGGCGACACATGCGGCCACAACCAACGCCACCCGCGCTACGGCAGACCGGCTCGAAAGACTTCTCATGACTTCCCTCCGTGAAATGGTGTGAACCGCTAGTTCGCGGCGCCGGGCAACTTGCCCTGCTTGATCAATTCGCCGAACGTCGGCTTGCCGTCGCCGCTCGGCATCGCCGCGACCTTTTCAAGCGCGCCACGGATCTTCGCCGTGTCTTTCTTGTCTTCCTTCTTGTCGAGGAGCTCGGCCAGCGCGTTGCCGTAGGCGTTGCGTTCCTTTTTGTTGCTGCCGGCGTGGCACACGTTGCATTTTGCGGTCTCCACCTCCGCGGCGAGGGCTTTTTCATTGGCATCGCCGCTGTCGGGCTTCACATAAAGAGCCTTGAATTCGTCGAAAAATTCCTTGATCGCGAAGGCGGGCCGCGACGAGGCTCCGACCATCAGCGCGACGCCCGTTCCCAGAACCACGGCCAACCTGCTGCGTCCAAACATCGATGCACTCCCAGGATATGAGTCGGATGCGTCCCACCATCTGGTGGATTTCGATTCCGAGCCCGGTTACTAGACCGTCTGCGATCGGCCCGTGTCAAGAATCGGGATCACCCGACCACCAGGCATCGACGTCGTCGGCAATCTTGGTGGTATGGGCCAGAGGCGGAGTCGCCGACGCATAGTCGACTTCCACCCGCTCGGCGGCGCCGTCGATCCGGCGAAACACGCCGCTGCCCTCGTAGCGACTGCCGCCGTCGAGCCATTCCACGGCGCCTCGATAGCGGTCGGGCTGCTCGATGCCCTTTTGCTCGAGGAGCGCCGTCCCGTCGGGCAGGGCAAACCTGCACGCATCGGCAAAGGCCCGCAGGGTCGGGATCAACGGCCGTGCCGGGGAATCGATCAAGCGGGCAAAGCCACTTTGGCAGGCAAAGGTCGCATCGGCCAGCGACAGACTGACCGTCGGGCCGGGGCCGGCCTCGCGTAGGCCCCCCTGGGCCACGACGAACACTCCGGCCACGGCACATCTTCCTCCCGACCACACGACGTCCACCTGGCGGTGACCGGAGACGTGCAGCACGTCTCCTCCCCCTGCCGCAAGCGTGCGGACAAACTGCACCTCGCTGCGGCTCGGCCGGTCCGCCGCACCCCCGGCCGCACGGATCAGCGCGGCCGACGTCGCCATCGGGATCGCGCGGAGGTCGTCGCCGCCCCGGATCTCGAGGCGGGCGTCGATGCAGGCGAGCGTCGCCCCGTCGCCGAGCGCAAAGAGCGCCTGATCGGCGGTGAATCCGCCGGCAACGAGCACGAACCGCACCCCCTCGATCACCAGCGCCCCTTCCCTGATCGACCACGCGGCCGACAGCGAGCCCTCCGATCCATCCTCGGCCGCCGTGGTGATGAATCGCACCGCCGGACTGTTGCCCGCCCCGGCGCGGATCGTGAGCCCCGCGCCGGCGAGCGCAGGCTCGTCGCGGATGCCGTCATAGGCCAGCTCGATGATCTCTCCCGGCGCCGCGCGCCGAACGGCCTCGGCAAGCGACGACATCTCGCGCTCGCCGGCCGGCACGTCCACCACCCGCCAGGGAGCCGTCGCCACGGACCGCGCCGGCGGCGCAGGCCGTGCAGCCTCCGGCTCCGAGGAGGCCGACGGGAGCGGCGAATCGTCAGCCCGCCTGGCGGCCGGCGACGTCCACCACAGCCAGCCGACGGTCAGCGCGAGCGCCGCCACCGGCAGCATCCACGGCAGCGGCGACATCCGCTCCTCGACGGCCGCGACCGCCGGTTCGACGGCGACCACCGTCGAAGACCGCGACGCCGCGACGTCGATCCCCTCCTGCTCGGCGATTCCCAGCAGATCGGCGATCAGGTCTGCCGGACGCTGGTAGCGGTCGGCGGGGTCCTTCGCCATCAGCCGGGCGATCGCAGCGGCGAATCGTGGCGGCGTGTCGGGCCGGAGGGTCTCGATGGCCGGCGGAGGCTCCTGCTGGTGCTGCAGGAGCTTCTGCACCATGGTGCCGTCGGCAAATGGCGGGCGGCCGACGAGCGCGAAGAAGATGGTGCAGCCGAGCGAGTACAGATCGCTCCGCACGTCGGCCGACCGTGGATCGCGGGCCTGCTCCGGGGAGATGTAGTCGAATGTGCCGAGCGTCATGCCGCTCGCGGTGAGATCGTTGTCGGTCTCGACCTGGTGCAGTCGGGCCAGCCCCATGTCCACGAGCCGGGCCCGGCCGGATGGCGTGATGATGATGTTCGACGGCTTGATGTCGCGGTGCACCACCTCGCGCTCGGCCGCGTGCTCGAGTGCATCGGCCACCTGGATCGCCATATTCAGCGCCCGGGGCACGTCGAAGGCCCCCCCCTCGCGGACGAGGTCGCGGAGGTTCGTGCCGTCGATGAACTCGAAGACGATGAAATGCCACCCATCCTCCGAGCCCACCGCGTGGACGCGGCCGATGTTCTCGTGGTCGAGCCGTGCGGCCGACTGGGCTTCGTTGCGAAAGCGACGCAGCATCTCCTCGTCGGCGGACTGCTGGCGCGACAGCACCTTGACGGCGACGATGCGGTCGAGCGTGGTGTCGAGGGCGCGGAACACCGCCCCCATCCCACCGCCCCCGACGAACTGTTCGAGTTGGTACGCACCGAGTCGACGGCCTTCGAGCACGCGGCCGATTTCGGCCATCGACAGCGGCCCGACCGGCGGCTGCGCCGAGATCACCGTCGCATCGGCGTTCGAGGAGCCGGCGGGGCCGCCGGAATCCGCGGCCGAGCTGTCGGGCCGGGGCTGGTCTCGGGAGGAAGCCATGCGGGCGACCCTACCACCCCCCTGCGCGCCCGGTCAAACGCCAGGCCACCCCGCTTTCCCGACCCGCCTCGATCCGCTGGCCTGCCTGGCATCGCGCGAATCGCCCCCCGCACAATGAAAACTCATCCGGTCGTGCCGGTCGTGCCGAAAACTCCCCGCGTGCGGGCGAGACCCGCCGTGGCGCGTGGGGGATTTGCAGGGGAGATCGCCGGTGAGATCGCATTGTTTTTGCAGTGCTGTCGTGCTCGTGGCGACGTGCGGGGCGGCATCATGCATGCAGCCGCTCGTCACCAGCGCCATCGCTTCGGAAACCTACGCGACGGTCGACGCCCTGTTTCTCCAGCGCGACAACGAGTCGACCGGCAGGACGCTCGTCCTCGACAACATCACCGGGCAGTCCGCGATCGCCGCGCCTGACCTGGGGTTTCCCGTGGCGAGCGGCGTCCGGGCGTTCGTCGGGCATCATGGTTGCGACGAACACGGATGGGAGGTGGGGTACATGGGCATCTACGGGATGTCGGCCCTCCGTCCGGCGACGGGAGACCGCAATCTCGACATCGCGCCGCCGCTGTCATCGCAGGTCGCCAGCCTCCGGGACGCCTCCTTCGCACAGGCCTCGTATGGTTCGGCCATCAACGGAGCCGAGGCAAACCTGCTCGCGACCAGCGAATTCTTCCACCTCCCGCGCATCAACGCCTACGCGGCCGACCAGATTCCCCACGTCGCGATGGTCGACTGGCTGATGGGCTTCCGCTGGGCTGGGCTCGAGGAACAGGCGGCGGTCAGCCTCTCGGGCGCGGGCCCCACCACGAGCCGGTATGCCGTGCGGTCGAGCTCGAATCTGTTTGGCGGGCAGGTCGGCGTCCGCGGCCGCGTCGACTGGGAGCGGTGGGGGCTCGAAGGGCAGGCGAAGGCCGCGTTGGCGGGTGTCTCGCTCTCACAGTCACAGTCACCGGTCACCGACGCGATCACGGGCGAGGTCTTCCGCTCGGCGCGTGGGGCGCGAGGCGGCGACGTGGGCGGCATCTTCGACTGGAACGTGACGCTCGTGAGGCACATCAACGACGTGTGGTCGGTGCGGGCGGGATACACCATGCTCTGGCTCACGGGCGTGGCCCTCGCGCCCGACCAGTTCGACTTCTCCACGAGCACGCTCGCCGGAACCACGGTCGTCGGCGACAAGACGGTGTGGCTCCAAGGCGCCACCCTCGGGCTCGAGGGGCGGTGGTGAGGCCGGAAGCGGTGCCGGGTGAACCGCTCAGCCGCGCCGCGGGGCCGCGATGCGGAAAGGGCCCCTGAGCGTGCCGAGCGGCCCCGAGGAATTGCCGTTGGTGGCGACGTTCAGCACGCCTGCGCTCCCCCCCACATCGCCCTGCGTGGCATGGAACCGGTCGATCCTGCCGTCGCCGTCGAGGTCGATCGGTGCGGTGAATACGGGGGCATTCGGGCGGCCGAGGGCCGCGAACGCCGACGACGAGGCGAGCACCGCGGGCGCCGCCCGATCCACTCGCCCGTTGAACACCAGCACGGCCGATCTGCCGCCTCGGCCGGATGACACCACGATGTCGTCGATCGAATCGGCGTCGTAGCGGCCCGCCGCCACCGTCACGCCGCCCTGCTGCGACGCGGCGAACGGCAGGAGCGTGGTCACGACCCGCGGAGTGGCGGAGATGTCGTACACGCGCACGGTCGACCGCATCCCAGCCCCACTGCCGACGGCGATCTCGACGCGGCCATCGGCCGTGGTCGCGCTCACGAGCTTGCCGGCGGCGAAGGTGCCGACGTCGGCCACGGCGATGCTCGCGCCCCCGTCGAACGTGGACCCGAAGGGAGTGAAGCTGCGGTAGGCGGCGTTTTCGATCGGATCGATCGCATTCACCGAGCGAAACACGTTCACGGTGCCCGCTCCCCGCGACATCGCGGCCACGAGATCCTCGCGCCCGTCGCCATCCGCATCGCCGACGGCGACCTCGACGCCACCGGTGTAGCCGGGGCCGAACGGCAGCGTCCTGTAGGCAGGCAGTTCCACGAGCGTCGTGACACCGCCGCTCACCTGCTGGCGGAAGACACGGATTTCACCCGTGCGCCCGGGGCCGGAGGACGCCACGACCTCGGGAACGCTGTCGCCGTCGACATCGCCCATCGCCACGCGCACTCCGCCGCGGAACCCGGCCTCGAAGGCCGTCTTCTCGGCGAGCACGGCGCCCGTCGAGGCATTCACGAGCCGCACGATCGGCACGCTGTCGAAGCCGATCTCCGCGCCGACCGCAAAGACCGACCGGGGCGTGACCACGGCCGACGCTGGCGAGAACACGCCCGCCCCGGCGGAGTTGACCGCGGCGACGCGGAACACGTAGTTCGTGCCGTTCGTGAGCCCCGTGACGACCGTCGACGTCGCCAGCGACGTGCCGTCGTTGAACGTCGTCCAACTCGTGCCGTTGTTGGAGCTGAACTGGACCACGTAGTCGGTGATCGGGGCGCCGCCGTTGGAGACCGGGGCCGTCCACGAGAGATTCACGCGACCGCTGCCCGGGAGCCCCGACGCGACCCCGGGCGCACCGGGCCCCGTCGGCGGCTGCCTCACGACGTTGAACGAATCCTCGACGAAGTTCGTGGGATCGAACACCGACGCGGCCCGGACCGTGATCACGGCCGTGCCGGACTTGTCGGGCCTGTGCTCGAGTTGCAGGTTCGTGCCGCCGGAGCCGGGCAGGAAACTTGCGGCCACGAGCGTGGAGTCGCTGCTCGTGACCGAATACACGAGCTCCCCGACGCGGACGATCGACGGCAGCGTGACGAACTGGCCGGGCTGCACGACGAGCGGATTGGGGATCGGGTTCGGAATGTCTCGCAGAGGCAGATTGTCGAAAGCGCTGCCGTAGAGGCCGCTGGCGTTGTAGTCGGGAACCGCCGCCATGGCATCGACCGCCGCCATGCCGCCGCCGAGCACGCGGCCGAAGGCGGTGAAGCCGCCGTTTTGGACGTCGAGGCTGTTGGGGTTCGTGGGGTCGTTGTTGTTGGCGAGATTGAAAAACCACTGGTTCGTCGCGCTGTCGGGGTTGCCGCCCAACTTTGCCATGGCGATCGTGCCCCGCACGTTCGTATTGCCGGGTTCATTCACCACCGGGGCGCGGGCGGTAATCGTGGATGGCGTCCCGCCCGGCTGCCCCAACGCCGCCGTGGGCGCCTTGAAGCCGCCCCCCTGCACCACGAAATCCGTCACGCTGCGGTGAATGATCGTGTTCGTGTAGCTGCCGTCGTCCACATATGAGAGAAAATTCGCCACGGTTTGCGGCGTCGTGCGGGTGCGACCGGGCCCGGCCTGGTCGAAGAGTTCGACGAACAGGCGATCGGCCGGGGCGGCGCCGTTGGTGTTGAACCGCACCACCGTGCCGGTCACGTCGGGGTCGTCGAAGCGGCCGGCGATGGAGATCGTCTCCGTCGTCGCCGTGGAAGGGCGAGTGAGGTCGGCGAGCGGACTGAGGACGTTCACCGCCATCGCCAAGCGGGGCTCGAGAGGCTCGACGCGGCCCAACGCTCGGTTGCGGGATGTGGATCGAGCCTTCATCTGCCTGGGGCCTCCTGGATTCCATCTCTACGAAAAGAGATACATCATGGTTCGTCGCCGGGCAATTTTCGGGCGACCGACCTAGCGTTGGCCGCGGAAAATCCGCTGTGCTTCGTCGACGATCAGCCCCACGCCCTCGCTGGTGCCGACCCCCGGCAGGTAGACGAAGGCCCCCAATTCCCTGGCCCATCGTTCGTCGTCGCCGGTTCCACAGACCACGAGCATCGCCTGCGGCCATCCGGCCAGAACCTCGGCGATCAGCCGGATTTCGTCGTGGCGGCCGTCGAGGGGATCGGCGACGTCGGCGAACACGAGTCGTGGTCCTGAAGTCACCTCCTCCCAGGCGCCCGCCACGGTGGCTGGCGCCCGGCAGACGCAGCCGCGGCCCTCCGCGATCCGCCGCAACCGCTCCCGCAGAGCCTCATCGGCCGTGAGCACGAGGCTTGGCAGGAGCCGATCGATCCGAGGGCTTATCGACGCGAGATACGGCGCTGCAACGAAAAGATGTTCCGAGGAGATTCCCGTCGGGAAGACGACCATCGTGGCACCTGCGTAGGGGAGGAGTATCCTCGGCCTACGCTGCACCAGGGTTCCCACGCCGGCGCGTGAATCTCCCAGCAACTCGTCTTCCGAACGGGACAAAGATCCCGTTCGCGCTCTGCTTCGGCAACTGGAATGCCGATGCGGCCCGTCTGCCGCCCCCGACGCCCGCGGGTCGACGTGGACACTTCGCGGATTGGCCAACCGTGCCGGTCAGCGGTCGCGGTTCCGCGACTGAACGCCATCGCCTGCGTTCAGCAACCGTTCGAGAACGGCCCGAGCATCGAGCCCGCACTCGATCCCATCCTGCACGAGGTAGGCGATTTCGTCGTCATCGAGTTCGATCCGCCGATCCCGCTGGATCGCCAGCGAGAGCGCCGACCGATCCCCCGGGCCCACCGTCTCGCCGAGCCAGGCACGCA
This sequence comes from uncultured Candidatus Kuenenia sp., assembly GCA_964508125.1. Taxonomy (GTDB): domain Bacteria; phylum Planctomycetota; class Planctomycetia; order Pirellulales; family UBA1268; genus RGVT01. Next base: position 911 of record CAZDTC010000026.1, on the reverse strand, counting down.
CCGCCTCGAGCGGCGACAGCGCCTTCAGCGCATTGATCCGATCCTGTTCGATCGCGTGCATGGGCATCCCTTCCCTGAGTGTTTCCGGGAGGCATCATCCCCCCGTCGAACAGCAAATGTAGGTGGATCGTCGCCGCGAGACAAATCCCTGGCGAAGGGAACCGCCCGATTTTTCGGGACCGGGCTCCGCGGCGGCAAAATGGCGAAACTAGGGAATCCACCACCTGCGGGCGCACGTTGTATGCTCGTATCGCGGGCGCCCGTAGCTCAGGTGGATAGAGCATGGGATTTCTAATCCCAGGGTCGCTGGTTCGAGTCCAGCCGGGCGTATTGAAAAGCACTGGTTTTCCAGTGCTTTTTTCATTTCGGGAAAGAGGGAGTTTCGTCGATCCGGGATTTGTCCTCAAAAATCCTCAAATTTGTACCGGGCGAAGGGGCTCTGGCGGCGGGATTGGCCGGCCTTGGTCGAGCAGTGTCTCGGGATAGTGCCAAATCGGATCGGCGCTAACGGCGCCCCATGGGTTCCTAACCGGAAAAGCCCGGTTGTGAAACCGGTTTCGAGAAAGTCTTCCGGAAACCGTCACCGTGGCCTGATCGAAGCCCTCGCCTCGCTGGGACTCACCTGCACCGCGGCCCAAGTGGACGAGTCGCTGGCGAAGTTGCCCGAGGGCGGGGCTGGGATGGAGGAGCCAGAGCTCATCCGCCAGGTCTTCCTGGAACTGAGGAAACAGGCCTGAAACCGTCTCCGAAGCGCCCAGGGGTTTCGCATTTCCAAGCTTGGAATTGCGTCCGGGCGGTTGCCCAGATGTGTCAGGATCTTCCGAATCGGCCCCCCTGTTGTCCCCGGGGATGCAGTTTGTTCCCCGTGTCAAAGCACGCGAAATGCCTGTTTTTTCTTCGTCGACGTCTCG
>CAZDTC010000025.1:0-14390 GCA_964508125.1 uncultured Candidatus Kuenenia sp. | reverse complement strand
ATCCGCCGGCGCAATGAAATAAATGGCTTCGTTGATGACAGGCTGAAGCTTTTCCTACGTGTGGGCAGTGGCGAGTTGCACGGCGAAAACGCCGGGCCAGCCGGCGGCCTCGAGCCGGGCCGCGATTCCCCGGGCCTCGGCCGCGGTGCGGGCGAGCGCGAAGCAGGCGCTGCCGCTGCCGGTGAGAAGCGGCCGGAAGGCCCCCGCCTCCGCGAACGCCTCGAGCAGTCTGACGACATCGATGGAAAGCGCGCGGGCCGGTGGCTCGAGATCGTTGTGCATCGTGTCCAAGGCTCCGCGGAAATTGCCCGCCGCGAGCGCGGCGGCCATCCGCTGCGCGAGGCCACGGCGGCTGCCATCGGGCGCGCACTTCGCATACACGGCGGCGGTGGCAAGGCCGGCCGCCGGGCAGGCGATCACGGCGGCGAGCGGCGGGATGCCCGCCACCGGCACGAGCTCCTCGCCGCGGCCGGAGGCGATGGCCGGACCGCCCACGAGAAAAAAGGGCACATCGCTGCCGAGCCGGGCCGCGAGATTCGCAAGCCGCTCGCGCGGCCAGTCGATCCCCCACGCTTGCGCTGCGCCGACAAGCGCGGCGGCCGCGTCGCTCGAGCCGCCGCCGAGCCCGGCGCTCGACGGGATCTCCTTCACCAGGTTGATCTCGAGCCCTCGCGTTTCGCCGGCCTCGGCCGCCAGCAGCCGCGCGGCGCGGACCACGAGATTCGATTCGTCGGCAGGGACGTCGCGCCGCAGGGATGCAGCCTCGGGCCGAGCCAACCGTCCGCCGAATCGGACCGCAAGCCGCACGTCGGGCTCCGGAATGGCCCGCAGCGCGAGCGTGTCGTGGAGGGTCACGGGCACCATCAACGACTCGATCTCGTGGAAGCCGTCCGGCCGCCTGGCGAGCACGGCGAGCGAGAGGTTCAGCTTCGCCGGCGCCTGGAGCGTGATCACGGCCGCGTCACCGCCAGTTGGCGATGAATCCGACGGTCAAGAGCGAGAGCACCAGGCCGATCGCGACGAGCACGGCGAGCATGATCGAGATGCTGCGGCCTGCCCACAGGTCGTCGCGGATCATCTCGGCCCGATCGGTTTTTTCGAACGAGCGGTTCCAGACGGGAAAGGCCCGTTCGTCGTACACCCAGCGGGTGCGTTCTTCGAGTTGCTTCTGGCTCATGGCGTGATGGGGAGGGCGGCCCGGGACATCGCCGCGGGTATCATGGGATTCTTCGCTCCAAAAACCTTACCGCGGCCACGGTCGCGACGCCAGACCTCTCGCCCCCTCCCGATGCAGCACATTCTCGAAGCCGACGACGGGCTGGCAGCGTGGCTCGCGGCCCACGGGCAGCCGGCCTGGCGGGCGAAGGCGATCCGCCGCTGGCTCCACGCCGGCCGGGCCGCGTCGTTCGATCGCATGACCGACCTGCCCAAGGGGCTGCGATCCGACTTGGCGGCGGAGTTTCGCATCTGGACGACGTCGATCGCGAAACACACCGTGGCCGACGACGGCACGGAGAAACTGCTCCTCCAACTCCACGACGGCCAGCGGATCGAATGCGTCCTCCTGCGCGAGCAGGGGCCCGGGGCCGACGACGCCGGGGCCCGCCGCACCGTGTGCATCAGCTCGCAGGTGGGCTGCGCGATGGGCTGCGTGTTCTGCGCGAGCGGGATCGACGGCGTGGTGCGCAACCTCACCACGGGCGAGATCGTCGAGCAGTTGCTGCGCCTGCAGGCTCTCCTGCCAGCCGACGAGCGGCTCAGCCACATCGTGGTGATGGGCATGGGCGAGCCTCTGGCGAACCTCGACCGGCTGCTGCCAGCGCTCGCGGCCGCCCAGGATTCCGACGGCCTCGGCATCTCGCAGCGCCGGATCACGATCTCGACGGTGGGCCTGCCTCCCGCGATCGACCGGCTCGCTGCGGAAGACCCCGGCTACAACCTCGCCGTGTCGCTGCACGCGGCCGACGACGAGTTGCGCACGCGGCTCGTGCCGGTGAACAAGTCGATCGGCCTCGGCGACGTGATGGCGGCGGCCGACCGCTACTGGGAAGCCTCGGGCCGCCGGCTGACCTTTGAATACGTGCTCCTCGGCAAGCTCAACGACCAGCCGGACCACGCGCGGGCACTCGTGCGCCTGCTCGCCGGCCGCGCGGCGCTTCTCAACGTGATCCCCTACAACCGCGTGGCCGGCCTCCCCTACGAGGAGCCGACGCAGGCCGACCGCGAGCAGTTTCTCGACATCCTGCGTTCAGCCGGCGTGAACGTGCACGTCCGCCGGCGCAAGGGCGCCCGGATCGACGCCGCCTGCGGCCAACTCCGCCGCCTCGCCGCGCAGGCGACGTGACGGAATCTCGGGCTTGATCTCCCGGGCCGGCGCAATGCGAGGAGGTGACAGGCGGGACGCTTGCCCCACGGGGCGGCTATGCGAACCAGCCGAGCAGCAGCACCGCGGCGAGCACGATTCCGAGGATTCCGCCCAGCCACACGGCCCAGTGGATCGTGGCGAAACGGATCTCCGCCGGATCCTCGTGGTGCGTGGCGGCGAAGACGAGGCTCGCCAAGGCCACGAGCGGCAGGCCGAAGAAGATCCCGGGAACCTGATCGGCGAGCGCGGCAAGGAGGACGGGGCAGACGAGCGTCGAGGTGAGCACCGAAAACATGGGTAGGCCTCCTTGCCGGGCGGATTGTCGCGGTCGTGGTTCGTGATCAGGAACTGTGCGTCAGGTGGATTTCGAGCGCGCCTTGCGATCTTCGTCGGTGGGCGTGCCGAGCGGGCCGGCCCAGGCGTCGTAAACCACGAGCACGTTCAGCATCCCGGCGAGCATCGTGTAGAGCGTGCCGATGTCGAACCAGCGGCCGAGCCTCCGCTGCCAGAGCGACACTTGCTCGCCGCGAAACTGCTTGAGTGGCGGACGGTCGAAGAAATCATCGGCGTCGATGTCGGGATCGGATGCCGCCAGCCGATCGGCGTACGCCCGCGACACATATTGCCCGGCGACGAGCGGCGGCGCCATGAACGGGCTGCCGAAGAGCGGTTGCTTCGTGGCACCGTGAAGCGCGAGCGATTGGACGACGGCGGGCATCGCCACCAGTCCCGCGCCCGCCTGGCAGATGAAGGCCCACCGGGTGTCGCCCGGCTTCCACGACGCATACACCACCTTTCCGCCGCCGAGCCACATGCCGGCCAAAAAGGCGCCGAGGATCGCGCCCATGAACAGGCGCCCCTTGAACACGCGGCCTTGGTAGATCTGCCCCAGGCCGGGCACGGCCCAGGAGAGGATCGCGGCGAGCGCCGGATTGCGCAGGTCGATGGCGGAGCCATCGTCGGGCGAAACCGCCACGATCCGCGGGGCCGGGCGCTGGTTGTCGCGGGGGAGTGCCACTTGGAAAAAACGCCTCTGGAGAAGAGACAGTGTACGCGACCACACCGTCATCCCAAAACACGCGCGCCGCGCAGCGGGTGATTTCTCGGGGTTGTTCGTTCCTGCTACGATCCCGGCGTCTGTCCAGTTTCGCCAACCGTCAAACCTTCATGCAGCGCCGCACCTGGATGCTCGGCAGCCTCGCTCTCCTCGCCGGCTGTCGGGCCTCGAAGCGCACGGGGAAAAAGTCTCGCGGTCAGGCCGACAAGCGAGCGAAGGGGCCCAAGACGATGGGCAACCTCCTCGTCGAAGGCTACATCGCGGATCTGAAGAACGGATCCACGGAGAGCCGGATCATGGCCGCCAAGGAACTCGCGAATCTCGGGAACTCAGCGACAGCCGCCCTGCCGGCGCTCAAGCCGCTCACGAAGCACGCCGACGCGACGCTTAGCGCCGCCGCCACCGCTGCCATCCGGGCGATCGAGAAGAAGTAGCCGCCTACCCCCACAGCCGCCGCACCACGCGCACGCGGGGAGCGACGACGGACTCGTCGGGATCATCCATCTGCGTCTCTCGGTCGGCACTCGTCATGCATGCCGAGGGAGAGAGTTCGCGCCAGGCACGCTCCACGGTCGCCGCATCGACCTGCTCGAGACCGTCGCCGGCGGCGGCGGCGAGCGAGAGATGCGCGAGCCGAGAGACCGTGCGTGGCACTCCTCCGGCGAATCGCGCGACCGTGCTCGCCGCCTCGGCGGAAAAGATGTCGGTGCGACCGCCCACGCGTTCGAGCGCATGGGCGAGGAAAGCCGCCACGTCGCGGGCATCCCAGGTCCCGAGTTCGACCCGCACCGCAGCCCGCTCGCGGAGGCTCGCCGGCAGCGCCGCCGCTCCCGCAGGCGTGGCGGTGGCCACGACGGCCAGGCGGGCAAACCGTGGTTCGGCAGCGCCGACGAGCCGCCCGATCCCGTCGACGGCGGCGGCGGGGGACTGGTCGAGATCGTCGAAGATGAGCGCCGTCGTCCGTTCCATGAGCGTGTTCTCGCGGAGCCGGTTCTCGAGCTTCAGCCAGGGTCGCAGCGGCTCGGCGCGGCTGGCTGTGTCGAGCGGCAGCCGCTCGAGGAGCATCTCGATCCAGTCGCCGGCGGCGAGGCCGCGGAGCGAGAGCAGCGCCGTCTCGGCCCCGAGTCCGCCGAGCCGGCGGACCGCCATCGCCGCGAGGTGGCTCTTGCCGCATCCTTCCGCGCCCACGACGAGCGCGAAGCGTTGCCGTTCGTCGACGAGCCATTCGAGCCGCGCAATCGCCTCCTCCTGCGGCCCGCCCGCATGGAACGTGGCCGGCTCGAGCGAGCCGTCGAAGGGGGCGGCATTCAGGCGCCAATAATCGCGTACCATGGCGCGGAGTCTAGCCGGATTGCCGGTCCGGGTCAGGACGAAATGTGCCGGCAAAATCCAGCGTTTCAGCAGGTGCCATGAGCGAACGCTTCTTTCTCGATGTTCCTCCTCGAGACGGCCACGCCGAGCTCTCGGGCGACGAAGCGCGGCACCTGGCCCGCGTGCTCCGGGCGAAGGTTGGCGACATGGTCTCCGTGTTCGACGGCCGGGGACGCGCGTGGACCGCCCGCGTCGCGATGCTCGGCCGAGACCACGTGGGGCTCGAATTGGGGCCGCCCATCGAGACTCCACCGTCGTCGCGCTCCCTCACCCTCGCCGTGGCCCTGCCCAAGGGCGACCGCCAGAAGTGGATGGTCGAAAAAATAACCGAGCTCGGCTGCACGCGGCTCGTGCCCTTGATGACGACGCGCGGCGTGGCCGAGGCGACGCCGAGCGCCGTGCAGCGGCTGATGCGGAGCTCGATCGAAGCCTGCAAGCAATGCGGGCGCAACACGCTCCTCGAGATCGCCTCCCCGCTTACCATCGCGGAGGTGCTCGCCCAGCGGGATGCGGCGACGCTCGCGCTCGTCGCCGACCCGGAAGGTGGGCCGCTCGGGCCGCTGCTCGCAGGCCATGCGGGCGACCTCCTCGCTCTCGTGGGTCCAGAGGGTGGATTCACCGCCGAGGAACTCAGGTTGGCCGTCGCCGCGGGCTGCCGCCGCGTGTCGCTCGGGCCGCACGTGCTCCGCGTCGAGACGGCCGCGATCGCGCTTGCCGCGGGAATCTGTGCGATGAGTGCCGGTCGTGACACCAGGGCAACGGCCGCGACAACTGGGGAAAACCGGCTGAAGGACGGAGGCTGAAAGAAGCCTGCCGGCTCGGCAAGTTTGCCGGAGTTCATCCCGGGGGTTCCGGGAACATGGTGCATCCGCGGCGGACGGGGCGACGCGTTCACGGCTGATTCGCCGAAACGTTCTCCAGGACGGAGGCAATCCCACGCGGAGGGCGGCATGCGCACAGTGATCACGGTCGTGCTCGCGGCGGTGTTCGGTGGAGCCGTGGCCGGAGATGCCGCGGCAGCCTGGCCGTTTCGCCAGATCTGGGAGAAGCGCCGAGCCGAGCTGTATGCGGAACTCTCCCGCGACGTCACGCGGAAGGTGAACGTGCGGGTCGAGGCCGCGAAGCAGGATCTCGAGGAGTCGCTGGCGGCGCGGGTCGCCGACGAGGCCGCCCAGCTCGACGCGCAGGCTCGGGCGGACGCCGCCGAACTCGAGAATCTGTTCGATCAGGAGGCCGCCGAACTCGACGCCAAATTCGAGAAGGAGGAGCGCGAGCTCGAGCAGGCGCTCGCGGGAGAGTCGCAGAAAATCACCACGGCGGCCGACGTCAAACACAAGGAAACACTCGCCAGGATCGAGGCCGAGCTGGCACGGATCGAAAAGCAGTCGACGGCGGAGGTGGAGAAGCTTCTCACGACCACCGGCAAGCGGATCGAAGCCGAGATGGCGAAGCTCGACACGGAGATGGCGAACCTCAAGACACGGCTCGACGGCCAGTTCGCGGCACTCGCCAAGAAACTCGAGGCCGAGCGGGCGACAGTTCCCGCGCCACGGCCTGCCCCGCCGCAGCCGGAAAAACCGGCCGACAGCGCTCCGGCGCCGCAGTGAGCCAGGGGTGGGGCAACCGTCCCGGTTGCCAATGCGGCCTCAACTCCAGGCAAGCGGGACGCTTGCCCCACGTCACAGGGCCTGCACGCTGGCGATCGCGGCGGCGAGTTCGGGCTGCGTGCCCATGCCGTCCACCGGTTCGAGGCCGATCCAGCCGCGATAGCCGCGCTCCTCGAGCGTCGCGAGCACGTTCGGCAGATCGACCTCTCCGCTGCCGAGGATCACGGCCCGGCCTCGGCCCTTGAACGCGCCCTGGATCGCATCGGTGGCATGCACGTGGCCGATGTGGCCGGAGAGCATCTCGATCGCGGCCACGGGGTCGTGGCCGTGCACGACCAGCGCGCCCGTCACGATGTGGCAGGCGAGGGATCGCTCGGGCAGTGCCTCGATGAGCCTCACGAGATCGTCCGGGCTCGACCTCCCCGCCTCGGCCGCGAGCCTGCAGCCGACGCGGTCGCCCCAGGCGCCGAGGTCGGCGAGCACGTCGACGAGCAGTTGCCAGCGCTGGTCGGCGGGCGCGTCGGCGACCGGAGGCGGAGGAATGTCGCCGACGTGGCCGAGGAGCACGTCGGCGCCGAGCGCGCGGGCCGCCTCGAGCGCGGTCTTCGTGGCCGTGATGCGGGCCTCGAGTCGGTCGGCGTCGGCGTAGCCGCCGCGCGTGGGAAACGCCGCGGCCGCCACCACGAGCCCCTCGTCGGCGAGCCACTTGCGGATCTGCCGGATGCCGGTCTGCGAGAGCTGCTCGGCCGCGAGGCCGGTGCGCAGGTCGAGCTCAACGCCCGCGAGGCCGAGCTCACGCACCTTGCGAAATGCCGTGCGCAGGTCGCGCGAGAGCGCGAGCGATGCGACGGAGAGCCGGGACGTGTCCATGAAGCAAAACCGGGGAGGCGATCGCAGCGGAACTTACCGCATAGTATCCTGGTCAAGATGCATGCGATCGAAGACGTGACTTCCGAACTCGAAAGGATCGCGCCCCTGCGGCTGGCTGCCGACTGGGACGCGGTGGGGCTCCTCGTGGGCTCGCGCCGCAGGTCGATCGCCCGCGCGATGACCTGCCTCACGCTCACACCCGCCGTCGCCGCCGAAGCGGTGCAGAACGGGGTCGACCTCGTGGTCACGCACCATCCGCTGCCGTTCAAGCCCGTCGGGCGGATCACCGCCGACACCGCCACGGGACGCGTGCTTCTCGAACTGATGGCCGCCGGGATCGCCGTCTGGAGCGGACACACGGCCTGGGACTCGGCCGCCGGTGGCATCAACGACCAGCTCGCCGCGCTCCTCGCGCTCGAGCACGTGTCGCCGATCACGCCCGACGAGGTCTATCCGCTCGCGGGAGTCGGCCGCGCCGGGGCAGCGCCTGCCGGGGCGACCGTCGCCGACCTCGCCCGCCGGGCGGGGGCGGCGCTTGGCGCCTTAGCAGTGCAGGTGGCCGGACCGGTTGATCGCCACGCCGGCCGCGTCGGCATCGTGTGCGGGTCGGGAGGCGATCTCATTCCCGAAGCCGCGCAGGCCGGGTGCAACACGTTCGTCACGGGGGAGCTCTCGCTCCATGGTGCCCTCGACGCCGTGGCCCACGGGATGGCGGCGATCATGCTCGGCCATCATGCCAGCGAACGGTTTTCGCTCGACGTACTGGGCCGCCGGCTCGCCGAGGCGCTGCCGGGGCTCGCATGGCGGGCCAGCACCACCGATACAGACCCACTCACCTGGCAGCCGATTTGATCGGCGGTTTTTGGATCCTACACTTGTCGGGTGTTCGATTCCTCGCGGCCTGGGCGGATTCCTGTGAAACGCATCCTCACCGCCCTCCCGGTCTTCAACGAGGCCGCCCACGTGGCGGGCGTGCTCGACGAGGTGCTGCGATTCACGAACGACGTGCTCGTGGTCGACGACGGCTCGAGCGACGGCACGGCCGACCTGCTCGCAGCCCGCCGTGACATCGCGGTGGTGCGACACCCGGAAAACCGCGGCTACGGCGCGGCCCTCACGACGGCCTTCCAGACGGCGCTTTCCGAAGGCTGGGACGGCCTTGTCACGATCGACTGCGACGGCCAGCACCAGCCCCGGCTGATCCCGGAATTCGCCGCAGCCATCTCCGCCGGCCGCGCCGACATCGTGAGCGGCAGCCGATATCTCGCCCGGTTTCCCGGCGACAGCGAGCCGCCTGCGGCCCGCCGGCGGGTGAACGCAGAGATCACGGCCGAGATCAACGCCCGGCTCGGTCTCGCCCTCACCGACGCGTTCTGTGGATTCAAGGCCTACTCCCGGCGGGCGCTCGAGCGGCTCAAGCCCACCGAAACCGGCTACGCGATGCCACTCGAGGTGTGGGTGCAGGCAGCCGCTGCCGGGCTTTCGATCGTGGAACTGCCGGTGCCGCTCCTGTATCTCGATCTGGCGCGGAGTTTCGGGGGCGCACTGGACGATGCGGCGACCCGTCTGGCCTACTACCGCCGCGTGCTCGATCGCGCGGAGTCGGCCGTGGCGGCCACGACGGGCGCGGCGACCTGACCGCGGCCCGACTGCCCATGCCCCCATTCCGACGCACTCCTCACGCCCCCGAGCGATCGGGCGCCCGGCTCATCGAGCCCCCGGTGCAGCCGTCGGCGGCCGCGCCCGCCGATTCCATCGAGACCCTCGTCGACAACAACCGGCTGCTGCGGGCCGCCTTCGACACGCGGATCGGCGATCTCAAGCTCTGGGAGCTCGTCGCGGCCACCCGCCGCGAGGTGCTGACTGTGGCGGCGGAATACACGCAGAGCTATCGCGACGCCGACCGGCCGAGCGACATCGCCGACTGGATCGCGCGGCCGATCATCATGGGCGGCCACCAGCCCGAGCGCTTCCATCCGGGGGTGTGGCTCAAGAACGCGGCGCTCGACGCCTACGCCCGGGCCGTGTCGGGCACGGCGATCAATCTCGTGGTCGACACCGACCGCTGCGTGCACACACGCGTGGGTGTGCCGGTCGGCACACCGCGGGAGGCCTGCCTCGAGCCGGTACCATTCGATGCCGACGCGCCCGAGATGGCCTGGGAAGAGCGGGCGATCGTCGATCGCGATCTGTTCGCAGCCTTCGGCCCGCGGGCAAGCGCGCTGATCGCGCCGCTCGAGCCGAATCCCATCCTCCGCCGCTGGTGGCCGCTGGCCGTGGAGCGAGCCGCCGAGTGCCATCGCCTCGGGCTCGCGCTCGCCCAGGCCCGCCATGCGCTCGAGGGGCGGCTGGGCTGGGAGACGCTCGAGGTGCCGGTGAGCGAACTGGTGCGGCTGCCGACCGTGATGGTGTTCATGGGCTGGCTGCTCGCGCACTGCCGGCAGTTTCACGACGCCTACAACACGGCCTTGGCCGGCTACCGTCGCGCCCACAAGGTGCGCGGCCGCGGCCGGCCGATGCCCGACCTCGTGGTGCGCACCGAATCCCCGGGCGATGGCCCGTGGTACGAGGTGCCGTGGTGGATCTGGTCGCGCGACGACCCGCGCCGGCGCCGGGTGTTCGCCCACGTCGCGGGCTCCGGGATGCTCACGCTCTCCGACCTCGAAACGGTGCGGGTCGAGCTGCCGATCTCTCCCGACACGTCGCCGGCGAAGTGGGTCGACGCCCTGTCGCGGATGGAGGAGCATGCGATCCGGCTGCGGCCACGGGCGATTGTGACGACGATGCTCGCCCGGCTGATGATCGCCGATGTGTTCGTGCACGGAATCGGCGGGGCGGCCTACGATCAGCTCACCGACGCGATCGTGCGGCAGCTCACGGGCTGCGACCCGCCCCGGCACGCGGTCGTATCGGGCACGCTGCGGCTGCCGGTGAAGGAGGTGTTTCCGGAACTTGCGACCGCGGATCCCGCGGCGGATATGGCCGACGTGCATCGGCTGCTGCGGGATCTCGAGTTTCATCCCGAGCGACACCTCGGCGCGGAGGCGGACTGGTCGGCAGAGGCCCGGGAACTCGTCCGCCGCAAATGGCACTGGATCGAGACGCACCCCACCGTCACGCTCGCCCGGCGGCGCTGTCAGGAGATCCGCGGGGCCAACGAACGTCTCCAGCCATTCGTCGAGGATCGGAGACGGGCCACACTCGACCGGGTGGGACCGATCGCCGGGCGGATGCGGGCCCAAAAAGTGCTCCAATCCCGCGAGCATCCCTGGTGTTTTTTCGCGGAAAAGACGCTGCGGCCGTTCCTGCTACTGGAAAACGGTTGAGAATCCACATATCTTTTCGCCCAACGGACTGTTTCTTGCCACTCCAGGGAAAGGAGGGATCATGCGTCGGTCAGATCGTTCCCCCAAGCGTTCCGCAGGTCGGGCTGCGGCCCGGGGCACCGCCGGACATGCTGCCGGACAGTTGGTGCGAGCGGTGAAGGGGGCGAAAAAGGCCAAGAAATCCCGTTCTCAGGCGGTGGCGACGATCGAAATCCGCCCTGCCGGCACCGTGGTCAGCAGGCGGCCGCCGAAGAAGCGGGCGGCCATCCGACACCTGCCCGAGCACCCGATCCTCCCCTTCAAGCCCCCGGCCTGGATGCTCGAGGAGTGCCATGTGGCCCCGGCCCGGGCGGGCGACCAAAACGAAATCCTCCAGCTTCTTGCCGGCCTGCCCGCCGCCCCCTCCAAGGCCGAGTTTCACGCGGCTGTCGACCATCCCGACCACGACGCGGCCAACCGGCTCGTGGCCCGGCTCGCCGGCCGGATCGTGGGCCACGTCGAGGTGATGCCGCGCACCGTGCTGCTCGACGGCGTGCCCATGGCTGCGGCGGCGATCGACCGCGTGGCCGTGTTGCCGGAGTGCCGCGGCGCGGGCCATGGGCAGCGGCTCGTGCGCTCGGCCGAAGACCGGATGCGGCAGATCGGCGCGTGGGTCGGGTTCTCACGTACCAAGATCGCGCCGTCGTTCCACGAACTGGGCTGGGCGGTGCTCGGCCGCGACTGCGCGACGCCCGGCCGGCCGACGGAGATTCTCGCCCGGCTCCTCGAGGGGCCGCAGCGCGTCGGCGAGCCGGTCACGATGCGTCAATGGCGGCACGTGGAGTTGCCGGCGATCCTGCGCATCTACAAGCAGAATGCCTCGCGCTTCGTCGGGCCGCTCGATCGCAGCGAGGCCTACTCTCGCTGGCTGATCAGCCGCGGCGCGTTCGACTCGATCATCGTCGCGCTCATGGGCCAGGATCGCTACGACCTCCACGAGACGACGGCGCGGATCGTGGGCTACGCGATCCAATCGGGCAATCGCGTGCTCGAGCTGATGGCGGATCCGGAGTTTCCGGGGCTCGAGCGCGAGATCCTCGCCCGCGTGTGCGCCGAGGCAGTGGAAAACGATCGTCAGGAAATTCTTTTCGAATCGAGCGTCGCCGATCCGCTCCACGCCGCGGTGACTGGCGGCGAGTCCGCCGCCGGGGCCGCCCAGGGTGGCGACCGGATGATCGTCGCGAAGCTCTTCCGGCCGCTCGAGACGCTCGAGGCCCTCGTGCCCGTATTCGCGCGGCGGGTCGCCGAAGCCGGCATTCGGGAGACTGTGGAGCTCGGCCTCGAAGCCCCGAACTTCCGCGGTTCGATCATCGTCGCAGAGCAGCGCGGCGAGACGAAGGCGACAGTGCAGGCCGGCCGCGTGGGCCGCAGCTACCTGCGGATCGCGCCGGATGAACTCGCCCGACTCGTCCTCGGTCAGTGCGATCCGCAGGAAGCGGTCGCTGCCGGCCGGATCGAGCCCTCGACCCAGGTGGCCGTCAAGCTCGCGGCGCAGCTCTTTCCGCGGCTGCCGCTCTGGTGCCCGATGTGGGACGATCTCCCGGCATAGCGTGGCGCGGGAGACCGACGTGGATAGTTCGTCGACCGCAGCCTGGCCTCGCCTACTCGTGCTCTTCGTGGGAGCGGGTCTCGCGGGCTGGCTGAGCCTGGCGCGAGACAGGCCAGCCGGTGCACCGGCCGCGACCGAAGCACCCGATCACGTCCGCGACCTGGAGCGGGAGGCCGAGCAGTCGGGCCGCGCCTCATGGGGCCACTGGGGCATTCTTCCCGATCGCTACGTCGAGTGGTCGAACCATTCGAACAGGCTGATCCCCGTGTATGCCTTCGGCACCAAGCTCGACGCAGTCTCGGGCTCAAACAGCGTCTACCGCAGCGCGGAGCGGCTCGAACGTCTCTACGGCCGGCTCCCCGAAGGCACGCTCAACGCCGACGCGGCCTACTTCGACCAGACCGACATCCACCGGCTGCAGCTGGACGCCGCCCGCACCGGCAAGAAACGTATCATCCTCGTCGTGTTCGACGGCCTCGACTGGACGACCACCCGCACGGCGGCGATCGCCACGACCGGCCGCGTGGCCTACGACTCGGGCCGTGGCACGGGCTTTTCATTCCAAGACTACTCGGGCGCGCCCGCCGACTTCGGCTTCTGCGTCACGAGCCCCGCCAACGAAGGCACGACGTTCGACGTCGATGCCCAGGCGGTGAAGAACCCCGGCGGCAAGACGGGCGGCGGCTACGATCCCCGGCTCGGCGGCAGCACGCCGTGGGACACCCGTGTCGACCTTCGCTATCTCACCGGCCGCAGCCGCGAGCGGCCGCACGCGGTGACCGACTCGGCCGCCTCGGCCACGTCGCTGTGCGCGGGGGCCAAGACCTACAACGACGCGATCAACGTCGACCCAGAAGGACGTCCGCTCGAACCGATCGCCGTCACGCTCCAGAAGCAGGGCTGGGCCGTGGGGGCGGTGTCGAGCGTGCCTGTGTCCCACGCCACGCCCGCCTGCGCCTACGCCACGAACGTCAGCCGCGACGACTACCAGGACATCGCCCGCGACCAGCTCGGGCTCGTGTCGGTGTCGCATCGCACCGAGCCGCTGCCGGGCCTCGACGTGCTCATCGGCGGCGGCTTCGGCGTCGACGTACAGGATGACAAGGGGCAAGGGAGCAATTTCGAGCCGGGCAACAAGTATGTGGCCGAATCGACGCTCCGGGAGATCGACGCTGCGGGCGGCGGCCGCTATCGGCTTGCCCTCCGCACGCCCGGGCGGCGCGGGGCAGACGTCCTCGCGGAAGCGGCGCGGGCCTGCGCCGCGAATGGCACCCGCCTGTTCGGCTTCTTCGGTGTCGGCGAGGGCCACCTCCCGTTCGCCACGGCCGACGGCCGCTTCGAGCCGGTCGTGGTCGAGCCAGAGAAGCGCGAACAACTCGAGGGACTCAAGAAAAAATACTCGCCGCCGATCCGCTACACGGCCGCCGACCTCACCGAAAACCCCACACTCGCCGAGATGGCCGTCGCTGCACTCGACGTGCTCGGCCCCCGCGGCAACTTCTGGCTGATGGTGGAATCGGGAGACGTCGACTGGGCGAGCCATGCCAACAACATCGACAACTGCATCGGCGCGGTGAAGAGCGGCGACGCGGCCGTGCGGGCGATCTTCGCCTGGATCGAGACGCATGGCGGCTGGGCCGACACAGCCGTGATCGTGACGAGCGACCACGGGCACATGTTCGTGCTCACCGACCCCGCGGCCTTCGCCAAGTAGGTCAGGCTTCAGCCTGTCCTACGTATGTCCCCGTGCGCCTGCCAGCCACTCATCGGCCCACGTGCGCACGCCGTCCATTCCCTTCCTGTGGCAGAAGTCTCCGAGCGTCTCGCTCGCCTTCCGCTCCGCCTTGTAGCAGGCGAGCACGGCGGTGATCTCCCTGGAAAGATCCTCGAACGGCACGACATCCTTGTAGTGCTCGTTGAGCCGGTCGCCGAGGAGCCGGCCACCGAGGAAGATCGTGTACTTGCCGAGCGTGCGGCCCACGATCCCGATGTCGGAGTTGTAGGGCCGGGCGCAGGCGTTGGGGCAGCCAGTCATCCGGACCGTGAAGGCGTCGTGCGCGAGGCCGAGCTTCGCCACCTCCGGCTCGAGGCTGTCGATGAGCCCGGGGAGCACCCGCTCGCTCTCGGCGACGGCGAGGCTGCACGTGGGCAGGGCCACGCAGGCCATGCTCCAGCGGCGGAGCGTAGAAATCTCCTCGGAGGTCTT
>CAZDTC010000024.1:0-14597 GCA_964508125.1 uncultured Candidatus Kuenenia sp. | reverse complement strand
CGGTGGCCGTTTTTCCGCGACCGGCGGATCGACGCCTACGGCGGGCTCATGGCGCGCTGGGGCGGAGCATGATGGCCGCCTCTGCTTCGGGCTACCGGCTACCGGCCGAGTGGGAGCCGCATGCGGCCACGTGGCTCGCCTGGCCGCACCGCAAGGCCACGTGGCTCGGTGATTTTTCCGTCATCCCGGGCGTGTTTGCCGAGGTGGCCCGGCGCATCGCCCGTTATGAGCCGGTGCGGATCGTGGCGACGGGCGGGATTCTGGCGGATGCGCGTGAGCGGCTCGACGGCGTGGCGAACGTCGAGTTCATCGATCTGCCGACCAACGATGCATGGCTCCGCGACACGGGGCCGGTGTTCGTCGTGCCGCGAACGCCGGGATCGGGGGTACGGCCCGCCGCCGTGTGCTGGAAGTGGAACGCGTGGGGCGGCAAGTATCCGCCATGGGATGCCGATGCGGCGCTCGGCTTGGCGATCGCGCGGCGCCTGGGCTGCGACGTCGTCGATGGGGGCCTCGTGATGGAGGGGGGCGGGCTCGAGACCGACGGCGAAGGCACGCTGCTCGTGAACCATCGCTGCATCGACGACCCCGCCCGAAACCCGGGTGTGTCGCGGGGCCGGCTCGAGGAGATTCTGTGCGCCCGCCTCGGCATCGACCGTGTGCTCTGGGTCGGCGGTGAACTCGCCGGCGACGACACCGACGGCCACATCGATCAACTCGCGAGATTCGTCGCGCCAGGCCGCGTCGTGGCTGCCCGTCAGCCCGACCCGCTCGATCCCAACCACGCCGCGCTCGAAGCGAATCTCGCGATCCTGCGCCGCCTCGTCGACGCCCGCGGCCGGCGGCTCGAGGTGATCCCGATCGACATTCCCGCCCGATTTTCGTTCAACGGCACTCAGCTCCCGGCAAGCCATCTCAACTTTTACATCGGCAATGGGTTCGTGGCGGTGCCGGTGTTTCTCGGAGCCACCGACGACGTGGCTCTCCGCACGCTCGAGCGGTGCTTTCCGGGCCGCACGATCGAACCCGTCGAGTGCACCGAGCTCGTCCGCGGCCGCGGGGCCCTGCATTGCATCACGCGGGACGAGCCGGCCCGTGGGGCGACCGTCCCGGTCGCCGTGTAAACCATCTATTCCGCACGCGGGCAGCGTGTGGCACGCCGGGCTTTTGGGCTTGCAGGAACGCTGCGCCGTCAGCCACCATCTGGTCGCTGGAACGACCGCGCAGGAGGATGCGAAAGATGGAACAGCTGGCGTCATTCTCGAAAGGCTTCGTCTCCTTGCTCGGGCGACTCATGCTTGCCGCCATCTTTCTGGCGAGTGCGATCGGCAACAAGATCCTGCAGTTCAAGGCCACGGCCGATTACATGCAGCAGGAGGGCGTGCCGCTGCCGACGCTCGCCCTCGTCGGCGCGATCGGCCTGCTCCTGCTCGGCGGGTTGTCGCTGATCCTCGGGGCATGGACCCGGATCGGCGCCTTCTTCCTGCTCGTCTTCATCGTCGCCGCCACCTACTACTTCCACGATTTCTGGAAGTTCGCCGACCCGACACAGCGGCAGTTGCAGACGATCCAGTTCATGAAGAACATGGCGATCGGCGGCGGCCTGCTCTCCCTGATCGCGTTCGGCGGCGGCCCGTGGAGCGTCGACGGTTGGATCGCCAAGCGGCGCGAGGAGGTCGAGGCGGGTGCCCCGGCGACGAAGCCGCGCGTGACGGCCAAGATGCCGCAGCAGGGCTAGCCGCGGGCTCCGCCGTCCGCGTCGTGAGGAGACCGTGACCGATGGTGTTTCCCGTGGGCGACGACAACTCCGATCGCCACTCCTTTCCCTTCGTGACGATCGCCCTCCTCGTGGCGAACGTGTTCGTGTTCGTCGTGCTCCAGGGCATGGGCACGAACGAGGACTTCACGATGGCCTACGTTCAGGTGCCTGCCGAGATCATCTCCGGTCGCGACATCGAGACTCCCCCGTCGCCCAAGACGATCCACACGCCGCAGGGAGACGTCGAGGTCACCGATCCCGGCCTGAGGAAGACGCCGATCCCGGTGTGGCTCACGCTGCTCACCGCCATCTTCATGCACGGCAGCCTGATGCACCTCGCCGGGAACATGTGGTTTCTGTGGATCTTCGGCGACAACGTCGAAGACGACATGGGCCACTTCAAATATCTCCTCTTCTATCTGGCGACGGGAATCCTCGCGTCGCTGGCGTTCGTGGCTTTCAACGCGAAGGGCGAGGCAGCCCTCACGCCCTGCCTTGGCGCGTCCGGGGCGATCTCGGGAGTGCTCGGCGCCTATCTCGTGCTGCATCCCAACCGCCGGGTGAGCGTGATCCTCTTGCGGATGATGGTCGATGTGCCCGGCTACGTGGCCGTCGGCATCTGGTTTCTGTTCCAGGTGGTCAGCGGCGTTTTCGACTCGAGCGGCGGCGGGGGGGGCGTGGCCTACTCCGCCCACGTGGCGGGGTTCGTGGCCGGCATGATCCTCGCCAAGCCAATGAGCATGGGGCATGTGCGGGCGGAGGCCGACCCGCTCGTCGTGCTCCGCCGCCGGATCGGCTGACTGGCCCGAACCGGTTCACCCGACTATGAATAAGGGCCGGAGCCCTTACGGAGAGTTCGCATGGTCGGCGTCGTGCCAGAGTCGGCGGAAGTTGTCGTGATCGGCGGTGGGCCGGCCGGTGCCACCACCGCCACGCTCGTCGCCCAGCAGGGACGGCGGGTGATGCTCTTCGAGCGCGACCGCTTTCCCCGGTTTCACGTCGGCGAGTCGCTGATCCCCGAGACATTCTGGGTGCTCGAGCGGCTCGGCATGCTCGACGCCATGCGGTCGAGCCGGTTTGTCGAGAAGCACTCCGTGCAGTTCGTCAACGAGCAGGGGGCGATTTCGGAGCCCTTCTACTTCTCCGACCACAAGCCGCAGGAGAGCTCGCGCACCTGGCAGGTGGTGCGGAGCGAGTTCGACGAGATGATGCTCAGGAACGCCGCCCGCCACGGCGTCGATGTGCACGAGGGCACGCGCGTGCTCGAGGTGCTCTTCGACGGCCGGCGGGCGACGGGCGTGCGGGTGCAGGACGAGGCGGGCGCCGTGCGCACCGTGTCGGCCAACGTGGTGGTCGATGCGAGCGGGCAGGGGGCGATGATCATGAGCCGCCTGGGCCTGCGCGATTGGGATCCGGTGCTCAAGAAGGCGGCGATCTGGACCTACTGGAAAGACGCCGCCCGTGGCACCGGCCGCGACGAGGGAGCGACGCTCGTACTCCAACTCGACGACAAGCAGGGATGGTTCTGGTACATCCCGCTCCACGACGGCACCGTGAGCGTGGGCGTGGTCGCCGGCTACGACTACCTCTTCAAGAACCGCGACACGAAGGATCCCGAGGCGATCTACTTCGAAGAGGTGGCCCGCTGCCCGGGCCTGCAGCCGAAGATTGCGGCCGCAGAGCAGGCGGCGCCCGTCCGCGTGGCGAAGGAGTATTCGTATCGGGCCCGCGACGTGGCCGGCGATGGGTGGGTGCTCGTGGGCGACGCGTTCGGCTTCCTGGATCCGCTCTATTCCTCGGGGATCCTCCTCGCCCTCAAGAGCGGCGAGCTGGCCGCCGACGCGATCTGTGCGGCCCTCGACGCCGGCGACACCTCGGCGGCCCGGCTGGGCACCTGGGGGCCGGAGTATGTCCGCGGAATGGAGCGGATGCGGCGGCTGGTGTGCGAGTTTTACGAGGGCTTCAACTTCGGCCGGTTCGTGAAGAAGCATCCGCATCTCAAGGGGCACGTCACTGACCTCTTGATCGGCGACCTGTTCAACGACCGCGTCGACGAGATCGTGGCCCCGCTCGAGGCCCTGCGGGCCGAGGACCGGGCCCGGGCATGACGCTCGACCTTGCGTGCGCCGAGCATGGAGCGGGAGCTCCGCTCGTCATCCTGCACGGCCTCTACGGGGCGAAGCGCAACTGGGCGTCGATCGCTGCGCGGCTCGCTCCGCGCCGCCGTGTGATCACCGTCGACCTGCGGAACCACGGCGAGAGCCCCTGGGATGCGAGGCACGACTATCCGGCGCTCGCTGCCGACGTAGCCCGGCTGATCGAGGCGCGGGTCGGCGGCCCCGCCGACGTGCTCGGCCACAGCATGGGGGGCAAGGCCGCGATGGTCCTCGCACTCTCCCGCCCGGAGCTCGTGTCGCGGCTGGTGGTCGTGGACATCGCCCCGGCACCGTCGCCCGGCACGGCCGCCGTGGCGCCGCGCGTGCTCCGCGCCGTGCCGCTTGCAGGGCTCGTGAGTCGGACGAAGGTGGAGGAGGCTCTCGCCGCGACGATTCCCGATCCGGCGGTGCGTGCATTTCTCGCGGCGAACGCCCGCAGCGGCGCGAAGCCTGGATGTGGGGGCCTTGCGTGGACGGTGAATCTCGAGGCGCTTGACCGGCACTTCGCCGACATCCTCTCGTTTCCGGAAATCGCCGCCGGCGTGGCGTTTTCAAAGCCGGCGCTCTTCATCGCCGGCGGCTCGTCGGACTACCTTCGTCCCGAGCACCGGCCCGCGATCGAGCGGCTGTTCCCCGGCGCCGTCGTGGAGACGATCGCCGGCGCGGGGCACTGGGTGCACGCCGAGGCGCCGGCGGCGTTTCTCGAGGTGGTGGAGCGGTTTCTCGACGCCTGAATTTACCGGCGGCGGGGCTCACCGGCGCGGCGGCCGAGGTTGCCGTAGCGGTGGTAGTCGTGCGAGACGCTCTGCTCGTGCAGATACCAGAGCAGTTCGACCCGGCCCGCGGACACGACCGGCACGTCGGCGATCCACTGGCCAGCTTCCGCGGCCGCCTGCCGCACCTCGGCAGGAACGCGATCGCGGCCGCCGTAGCGGATGCGGACGTCGAGTCGGCCCGCAAGCGCGGCGATCACCTCGTCGGGCTGCTCGAGCAGCTCGATTCCGGCCGCCCAGGCGTCGGTCCACTCGTCGAGCCTGTCGTGCCAGGCGGGCGGGCAGCCCGGCGCGAACGAGGCAAGCACCCGCGCACCCGTCACGCGGGCCGCGGCGATCCGGGCCACGATGTCGAACCACGCGTCTTGCGGCATGATCCGCACGCAGATCACGGGAAACGGCAGGGAGCGGCGAAAGTTGTCCTGCCCGAGGAGCCGGAAATGGTCGTGCTCCCTGGAAAACTCGTCGCGCCAAGCGGTGTCGTACGACGCAAGCGCCGTGCGGAGCCGGCGGCCCTCGGCACCGTCGGGCAAGCGTGCGAAGAGCGTGGCGAGGTCGGCGCTCTCGATCGGCCGTGCGTTCGTCGGCAGGCTGGCGGCGGCGTCGCGAAAGTCCATGAACGCGGCGACGTAGTTTGGTCCGCCCGCCTTGAGGCCCGGCCCGACCGCCGACTTGCCCATGCCGCCGAAGGGCTGCCGGAGCACGATGGCGCCGGTCGTGCCGCGATTGACGTAGAGATTGCCGGCGCGGATGCCCCGCTTCCACTGGTCGATCTCGCGGTCGTCGAGGCTGTGGATGCCGCTCGTGAGCCCGTAGCCGGTGGCATTGACGAGATCGATCGCCTCGGCGAGCCGCTCGAACCGCATCACGCCGAGCAGCGGGCCGAAGAACTCGGTGAGGTGCGTCGTGCTGCCAGGCGCGACCCCCCACTTCACGCCCGGCGACCAAAGATTCGGGTTGTCGCCGACGCGCCTCGGCATCACGGCCCAGGTCTCGCCCGGCTCGAGCGTCTTCATCGCCTCTTCGAGCGACCCGGCCGGCGGGCGGATGAGCGGGCCCACGCGCGTGTGCAGGTCGTGCGCGGAGCCGACGCTCAGGCTCTCGACGGCATCGCAGAGCATCCGCTTGAATGCCGGGTCGTCATACACCTCCGCCTCGAGCAGCAGCAGCGACGTGGCCGAGCACTTTTGGCCGCCGTGGCCGAAGGCGGAGTGCACCACGTGCCTGATCGCGAGTTCCCGATCGCTCATCGCGGTCACGATCGTGGCGTTCTTGCCGCCGGTCTCCGCGGAGAGCCTGAGATCTGGCTTCGCCGCGAGCATCGCGAGCGCCGTGTCGGTGCCGCCGGTGAGGATCACGGCCGAGATATCCGCGTGCGCCACGAGCTTCGCCCCCGGCCCCGCGCCTGGGCAGGGCACGAACTGCAGCACCCGCCGCGACACGCCGGCCTGCCAGAAGCACTGGCACACCTCCCAGGCGGTGAGCACCGCATCGGACGCAGGCTTCACGATCACCGTGTTGCCGGCGGCGAGGGCCGCGGCGATGCCGCCGCAGGGGATGGCGATCGGAAAATTCCAGGGCGGCACGACCACCACGGCGCCGCAGCCGCGGGCCTCCACACCCGGCAGTGCGAAGAACGCCCGCGCGGCTGCCCGATAGAACTCGACGAAGTCGATCGCCTCCGACACCTCGGGGTCGGCCTCCGTGAGCAGCTTGCCGCCGTCGAGCATGGCCACGTGGAGCAGCCGGCCGCGGGCCCGCCGCAGCTCCTGCGCCACGCGGCCGAGCACGGCGCTGCGGGCGTCGACTGCGAGCGCCCGCCAGCCATCGGGATCGGCGGCGGCGCAGGTCACGGCCTCATCGATTTCGCGGTCGGTGGCCACCGCGTGCCGGCAGAGCAGGGGGGTCGGACGCGAGGGATCGCGGCATTCGCGCTCGGCGAGCCCCGTCACCTCGCGGCCGGCCACGACGACGGGCACGACGAGCCTGGTGAATTCGTCAACGGGGCCACCAGCGATCTCCGCAGCCCAGGCCGCATTCTGCTCGAGCGCCCAGTCGGTGTCGGGCTCGTTCTCGAAGTGCTCCCAAGGCCGCTCCGGCCGCGGCTCGGGAAACGCTTCCGCGCGGCGATCCTGCGTGCGCTGCGGTGCGTCCGATACGGGCGTCGTGAACGACGCGCGAAAGCCCCGCTCCAAAAGGTTCCAATCGTCGCTGCCCACCGTCAGCCGGAAGGCGTGGCCGAGAAAGTTTTCGGGCCCCGTGTTCTCGTCGAGCCGGCGGATGAGGTAGCCGATCGCGTTCAAAAACTCTTCCTTGCGGCAGGCGGGCGCGTAGAGCAAGAGCCGGTTCGTGTGGCCGAGCAGGGCCCGCCGCTGATGGTTGGCCATGCCCTCGAGCATCTCGAATTGCACGCGGTCGGCCGCGCCGCGGTCGGTCGCCAGCACGAGCCCGTAGGCGACGTCGAAGAGGTTGTGCGAGGCGATGCCCACGTGCACGGCCGCGAGATGCTCTGGTTCGAGAGCGTGGTCGAGCATCCGTTTGTAGTTGGCGTCGGTCTCGGCCTTCGTGCGGAAGGGCGCCTGCGGCCAGCCGTGGAGGGCGGCGTCGACCCGCTCCATCTCCATGTTGGCCCCCTTCACGATCCGGATCGTCACGGGCGCGCCGCCCTGCGCCACGCGATTCCGCGCCCATTCCGTGATCCGGCGCTGCCAGCGGAACGAGTCGGGAATGTAAGCCTGCAGCGCGATCCCCGCCCGCACTTCGGCGAGGCCCGGCCGTGAGAGCGTGCGCATGAAGGCCTCCGCCGTGAGCGACAGATCCCGATACTCCTCCATGTCGAGGTATACAAACTTCGATGTGACGGTCCCGTCGGGCCGCGTGAAGCGACCGTGATCGGCGGCCCGATAGAGCAGCTCGAGCCGGTCGCAGAGCCTGCCGAGCGTGTGCTCGCGGGCGATCGGCATGATCTGGGAGTCGAGCGTGGAGATCTTCACCGACAGCACCTCGATGTCGGGCGCTTGGAGCGCCGCGAGATACTTCTCCAGCCGCTGCCGCGCCTCGTCCTCGCCGAGAAGGGCCTCGCCCAGAAAGTTCAGGTTCATGCGCAGCCCCTGGAGCCGGCGGGCCGCGAGGTGCTCGTGCAAAAGTTCGGGCTCGGCGGGCAGGACAACGTTGGCCGTCTCATGCCGGAGGTGCGACTTCACCAGGGGCACCGTCACCGACGGCAGCCAGTCGCCGAACGTCTGGAAGCCGAGGAGGAGCGCCTGGTCGAGCGGGCTGAAGAACCGCGGGATCCCCTGAACGTCGAGGATGTGGGTGAACTGCTCGGCGGTGCGGGCGGCCGCGTGCGAGCGAAACGCCTGGTCGGTGAGCTCGACGAGCGTGGCCTTGTCGGCCGGGTTCTCGAGCATCCGGGCGAGTTCGGCCTGCTGCCGCCGCTCGGCGGGCGACTGGAGCTGGACGGCCTCCCGCTGGAGCTCCGCCGCGAGCTCCACGGCCACGTCGATGAACCGAGAGGAATCAGGCATGGCTCCCGAGACGGCGGTCTCGCCGCACGGGCAACGCGGGTGGTCCCAACTTGGTCGGGGTGACTCCAATACCCAAGGATAACCCGTTTTCCCTGGACATCGCCACGGCTCGGCCGGGAACGAGCAGCGGAAACAGCGGCCGAGGCCCGAGTTTGCCGGAGGGGAAAGGCCCGCGACGTCAACACAGGGTATGGTTGAGAAAGTGCTCGAGTATCGTCCCCGTGAGATTCGCTCCGATGACAGACCACCGCCTGGGAATCGTGATCATCGCCGCCAGCCTGGCCTGTGCGGCAGGGCCGGCCTCCGCCCAGAGTGGCTTCGGCTTCGGCAACTGGGGGGGAAGCAGCGTCGCGGTGGGTAACAGCACGATGTACGCCAACGGTCTCGTCTCCAACCGTGTGGGTCAGATGGAGTATTTCAACAACGGCCTGGTGGGCCGGCGGTATGGCAACCTGACGCTTTACAGCAATGGGCTCGTGGCGGGCCAGGGACGGCGAAACACCTACTTCAGCAACCTCGCGGTGGGGGTGCCGGTGCAGTCTCAGGCCCCTGGCCGGCCCGGCATCACCGTGTACGGCGGCGGCTATCCCTATCCGCTTGGTCCCGGCGTGAAGCCATTCGACGGCCCGGCCCCGTTGCCCGGCCTTGCGAACCCGGCCACCCCGTAGTCGATCAGGGAGTGCGCGGTCGAGGCCGCGAATTCCGCCGTCCCACGATCGCGCACCCGGTCCCGATCGCCACGAGCACCCACGTGGCAGGCTCCGGCACGGCTGCGATGCCGCCGCCTGCAAGGCCGTCGCCGAACCCGAGCGCCGACAGTCCGCCCGGGGCCGCGTTGTAGGGGCCTGCATCAAAGAGGTTCGCCGACACCGACGCCACCACGTCGTCGAAATCGACCACGCCGTTGTAGTCGAAGTCGCCGTCGGCCCACGTCGCCGGCAGGCCCGTGTCATAGAGATTCGCCGACACGAACTGCACGACGTCGTCGAAGTCCACCAAGCCGTTCAAGTTCCAGTCGCCGGCCGCTCCGAAGGCGACCGTATAGGAGCCGCCGCCGTTGTCGAGCCAGCCCACCGCGCGCGCGCTCTGTGACGCCGCCGCGCTCGAGGTGATTCCCGACGTGCCGCTCCACGTGCCGTTGTTGCGGCCGGCGATAATCGCCGCCACGATGCCCTCGGTCGTCTGGCCGCTTGCTACCGTGAGCCCGCCGAGGCCCACGTCGACGAGTCCGTTGTTCACGAGCGACGGCACCACGGCCGCCACCTGCGGAGCCACCGAGAGCGTGGCCCCGGCCGCCACTGTGACGGCGCTCGAGGAGAGTGCGTCGGCCGTCGCCAGTTCGAGCATGCCTTGCGTCACGGCCGTCGGGCCGGCGAGAGTGTTGGCCTGGTCGAGCACCAGCGTGCCGTAGCCCGTCTTCTGCACCGGCGTGCTGCCGGAGAGCAGCGGATAGCCCGCGGCCGCCTGCGTCTGCGTGCCGCCAGCCACGTTGATCGTGATCACCGTCGGACTGCCGCCCGCGGTGAACACCAGGTTGAGGTTGTTGCCGCTCTGGGCGATGCTGAACGTGCCGCCGGCGAGGTCGTTCGTGAAGCCGTCGGTGCCGTTGGTCGGCAGGACGTTGATCGCGAACTTGTCGGCCGCGAAGTTCGTAATGCCGCCCGACGCCGTGGCGATCCGCCAGGTGCCGCTCGTCGTGGCGTTCCAGTTGAGGGCGTTGCCGCTCACGTCGGGCCCCACGCCCGCGAGGCTCCAGAGGTTGATGTTGAAGGGACCCGCGGTCCCCGAAGCCACCTCGAGCACCCCTCCCACCGTGAGCAGGTCCCAGCCGGACGTCGACCCGGCCGTGCCCGTCGCGTTGAACAGTTGCCAGTTGTAGTTGCCGTTGTAGCCCAGCGTGACGGTGCCGGTGACGGCGAGCGTGCCCGGGCTCGCGCCGGGCGAGAGCGTGCCGCCGAAGCCGCCAATCGACACGGAACCCTTCACCGTTCCGTTGCCGGAGAGCACGCCCGCGGAGTCGAACTGGAAGCCGGCAGGGATGGCCGAGACGTCGAATGTGGCGCCGGCCGAGACATCGACCTTCGGGGAGGGGCCGAGCGCATACGGAGTGGTCACCGCCAACGCGCCGTTGACGACCGCGGCCTGGCCGGAGAACAAGAAATTGTCGCGCGGCAGTGTGGTGGTGCCCGAGCCGAATTGGGCGACCGTGCCCGCGCCTGATAGCTCTTGCACAAATTCGACGGCATCGCTGCGGTTGAACACGAGCTTGGCTTCCGGCGCGACGAAAGCCCTGGTCGTGAGGCTGCCCGTCGTGCCGCCGGCTCCGATCACGAGCGTGCCATAGCTCTGCACACCGACCGAGGCGGGGCCGACCTGGCCCGTCATGACGACGGTGCCGGTGTTGTAGATATCGAGAACTCCCCCGCCACTGATGTTGCCCGCATGGACCATGAGGTCGGATCGGTTGAAGCCCAGCCTGCCCGCGGGGCCGATGTCGATGTCACCGGCGATCGAGCCCGAGGTGCCGCCGTTGCCGATCGTGAGCAGCCCGTCGCGGACAGAGGTCCCGCCGGAGTAGGTGCTCGATCCGCCGAGCACGAGTTCTCCCTGGCCGAGTTTCGAGAGCCCGGCCGTGCCGGCGAGCGGGGCTTCGATGCGGGCGTTCCACACGTTTCCGTCCACGAAAACGAAGTTTTGCGTGGCCGATGTGCCGCCGAGCGTCAGCGTGTCGCCGGTGAGCGTGTAGCCATTGGCAGCGATCTGCAGTCCGGCGTTCGCCGCCACCCCAGGCCCCACGGTGACGGTGCCGCCGCTGCCGCTGAACACGGCCCGGATGGCGGGATTCCAGGTTGCCGCTGTCGACCCGGCCGACCAATTCAGTCCGGCCGGGCTCCAGGTGCCGCTGCCGCCGGGGCTTGTGCCGCTCGCCTGCCACACGAGCGTGGGCAGGGCCTGCTGCGACTCGATCCGCAAGGTCACGTTGCCCGCTCCGAGCGGCCCCCCGTCGGTCGTGACATTGACGAACCGCTCGTTGGTGATGCTCACGGTGCCACCAGCGCCGATCGCCATGGAGCCGGTGACGGTGGCGTCGATGAATCCAGCCCCCGGCCGCCCCACGGCCAGATAGTAGGCGGTGCCCGGCGAAAGGCGGGCCGCCCCCGGGGCGAACGCATAGTAGCCGTCGGTCGCCGTGAAGCCGTCGAGCGGCATCGTTCCGCCGCCGCCGTCGAAGAAACCGGGATTGGGCACCGGGTACGACAGCCGCTGAAACTGCGAGGTGTCTGCCGATCCGAAGCTGAGGCCCGACTGGATGGACGAGTAGTACAGACCGTTCGCCGACGCCACGGGCAGCAGGCCGGTGGCGGAGTTGGCGAACAGGCTGAGGACGCTCTCGATGGGCTCGCCGCCGACCGTGGTGTAGAAGTCGAACGCGTTGGTCGCGTCCACCGGGCTGTCGACCGTGAAGCGATACCAGCTGATGCCGGCGGCTCCCGTTGCGGTGTTCGAGATGCTCAGCGACAGGCCGGTGCTGCCGACGGCCAGCGTGCCCAGATTCGTCGCCGCCGTCGGCACCGGAGCTCCGGTCGTCACCGTGGTCTCATTGATCACCGGATCGAGGACGACTCGGATACTGGACCACGTGGCCGTGTCCAGCAACGGATCATTATTCGTCCAGGTCTGACGCGTCGAAAGATACAGAGGCGTCGAACCGCTCGCCACGAAGGGCGTGTCGAACGTGCCGCGCCAGTACATGTTCGTGCGACTGGCCGTGGTGAAGGCCGACCCCGTCGCCCGATCGTACGTCGCAGCATAGTTCGTGCCCGAATTGACGGGACCGTAACTGGCGGATCCGGGGGTTGCGCCAAGCGCTCCTCCGTGGAGCGCGGCGCGGGCTTCGCTGCTCCACTGGTTGCCCGCGGTGGTCGCCCAGTTGGTGGCGATGAAATACGACGTGTAGGTGCCGCTCGCGGCGGTCCCGAGATTGAAGCCACCCTGCCAGGTTGTCGACTTGTGGGGGCCACTCGAGGGCACCGGCGCGAAGACGTATTGCGCTGCCGCACGGCCGCCGAAAGACAGGCCGATCACCAGCGCCATCGCACATGGAAGGGCAGGACGGAGTGCACCCATGACGGGGGAGCGTAGCACCGGGCCGGAGGGCCTGCAACCAGCCCGGAGAGGCCCTGGCCAGTCCCGCCGCGGGGCGGCCAATTGCTTGGAACGAGACCCTTCTGGACGGGTCTCCATCGTGAGTCGGGGCGACACGATTCGAACGTGCGACCTCTACGTCCCGAACGTAGCGCTCTAGCCAGGCTGAGCTACGCCCCGAAATGTGCGGCCGTCGCGAACGATGCTGCACGTGGGAAGTCAGAATCCTACTGCCGATCCGCAGTCGAAACAACGCCGATCCAGAAATCGCCGCGGAATCACTCGGCCAGCGACACGCAAACGATTTCCCGGTCGTTCCGCGCGAACACGCAGCGGTTTGCAAACGCGGGATGGCTCCAGACCACGTCGCGGCCGAAGCACTCGTTCGTCGGGTCGAGAAGGTGCATCCGGCCCACCTCCTCGTAGCCGCTCGGCAGGAGAGTCGCGAGGATCAGGTCGCCCGTCTCGCTGAAGATCCATGTGCGGCCAACCGCAGCCTGCCCGGCGCCCGCGGGCCGATGCCGCACGAGGAACGCCGTGCCGTGCTTGCCACGCCGCTCCCCCATCGTGGGCCGGCCCGTTTCCCAGAGCCGCGCTCCCGTGGCCAGATCGACGGCCGTAAGGAAGCCGGTGTCGCAGTCGCAGCCGTAGATCGCCTCGCCCTCGATGAAGGGTGTGCTGTTGGCACAGTAGACCGCCGACTTCGGCTCCCCGCGCCAGAGCACCCGCGCGCCCGGTTCGGTGGCATCGAGGGCGAAGAGCGCACCGACGCGGCCGATCCCGCTCGCATGGAGCACGCGGCCCTGCTTCGTGTCGGCCACCTGCGGCGCCATGATCGACATGCCATACATAGGCTTGAGTGCCTGCGACCAGAGCACGCGGCCGGTGGTCGGCTCGAGGCTGTTGAGCTTGTCGGCATCCCAGATCACAAGCTGCCGCACGCCGGCGCTTTCGATGAGCGTCGGTGGGCAGTAGCCGCTCTCGCTCGCCGAGAGCGCCCTCCAGAGTTCCTTCCCTGTGTCTTTGTCGAAGGCCACGGCCACGCTGCCCTCGCCGCCGACGAGGCAGATGAGCTGATCACCGTCGACGAGGGGATGGCCGCAGAATCCCCAGATCGGCGCGGGCGCGCCGTAGTCCTGCTGGAAGTCCTTCGCCCAGATTGGGCGGCCGGTCGCCGCATCGAGGCAGGCGAGATTGCCCTCCGCCCCGAGCACGTAGACCTTGCCGTCGGCCACGGTCGGCGTGCAGCGCGGGCCCGAGGCATACGAGATCGCATAGGGGCAGTCGTACTCGTGCTTCCAGAGGATTTCTCCGGTTGCGGCATCGAGGCACAGGACGCGCTCACGGCCCGCGAGTTCCGTGCGGTCGTTCGGGGCGTTGGCGAGAGGGCCTTCGGGACGATCGTAATCGGTGAGGTAGACACGGCCGTCGGCGACAGCGGGCCCGGAGTAGCCGCCCTTCACGGGCACCCGCCACTTCACCGGCAGGCCGCTGGCGGGGATTTCGGTCACCACGTGCGGCTCGCGCCACACGCCGTCGCGGCAGGGACCCATCCACTGCGGCCAGTCGTCGGCGTGGGTGAGGGGAGTGAGCGTTGCGACGAGGAGCAGGGGAAGCAGTGTTTTCATGGTGGGCGTGGCGGGCTCGACCGGGAAGAAGGCAGACAGGCTGAAGCCTGTCCTACGGGGTGGTGGCCAGTGAAGGCAGATCGACACTCACTTCGATGCCCGCGGGCCGCCAGTCGACGATCTCCATTTCGGCCGTGCGCCGTCCGCGAAACTCGTTGATCTTCGGCTTGAAGGCCACGTGGAAGGGCTGGCCGGGCGGTGGCAAGTGATCGAGCCACTCCGCGCCGCCGAACGCCACGCCGCGCACCCGCGCCCCGTGCTGCACGAGGTTCATCGCGAGATGGCGGGCTCCGCCACCGATCGTGCGCGGCGGCTCGGCGAGGCTCACGCCGGTCGCGCAGAGCAGCGGCCGGCGGTTGGCCTGGCCGAACGGGGCGAGCCGTTCCATCTGCGTGACCGTGTCGAGCGTGAGGCCGGCGATCGTCGCCTCGCCGTCGATCGCGAGCTGGGCCTGCCGCAGCGATTCCGGTAGCCGGGTGGCGACCTCGGCCAGGAACTGCTCGCGGAAGTCGTCGATCTTGGCGTCGAGAATCCGCAGGCCGGCCGCCGCCGCATGGCCGCCGCAGGTGACGAGATGGTCGCGGCAGGCGACGAGCGCCGCATGCACG
>CAZDTC010000023.1:0-14672 GCA_964508125.1 uncultured Candidatus Kuenenia sp. | reverse complement strand
TTGTTGCGGCCGGCCACGATCCCGGCCACGATCCCCGCGGCGTTCTGCCCCGCGGCGATCGTGAGCCCGCCGAGGCCGACGTCGACGAGGCCGTTGTTCACGAGCGCGGGCACCACGGCCGCCACCTGCGGGCCCACCGAGAGCGTGGCCCCGGCTGCCACCGTGACGGCACTCGATGAGAGCGTGTTGGCGGTCGCCAGCTGCAACGTGCCCTGCGACACGGTCGTGGGGCCGGTGAGCGTGTTGGCCGCGTTGAACACCGCCGTGCCGGCGCCCGTCTTCACGACCGGCGTCGTGCCCGAGAGAAGCGGATAGCCTGCGCCGCCCTGCGTCTGCGTGCCGCTGGACACGTTGATCGTGGTGCTCGCCGGCGGTGCAGCGAACGTGGTCCGCATGATGTAGCCGGGCGTGTTCGTCGCGCCGTCAAACGACGCCGTCGTGGCCACCATCGAGATGGTCGCGGCCAGGTTCGAGCTTGTGGCGGTGTTCCACTGGGCCAGCGTGTAGTAGGTAAGCCCCGAGTGCTCGATGGCGGCGCCCCGGCCGTCGCCGAGGATGTAGGGCACGAAGTTGGCATTCGTGATCAGCGCCGTCTGGTCGGCCGTGGTGAAGAAACCGGCGTCGAAATAGTCGTTGGCCGCGAGCGTCGTCGTGTTCACGAACAGGTTCACCACGTTCGCACCGGTGAGCGCGGTGGCCAGCGGTGTCGCGCCGGTGAGCCGCAGCACGTCGTTGCCGCTCTGCGTGGCGTTCGCCCAGATGGGCGCCGTGTTGGCCGTGCTCAAGTCGAAGTTGAAGTTGGTGCCGGCCACCGGCGTGATCGAGCCGACCGTGAAGATGCCGTCGGGGCCGGCCGTGCCGTCGGGGCTCACGATGCCGTTGCCCGTCACCCCCTTGATCGCGCCGTAGCCGTCCACCTTGCCGCCTTCGAGCTTCACAGACGTCTGCGTGAAGTCGCCGTTGAACCGGGCGACGGCGTAGGGGCCGGGGCTCACCGTGCCGGTAAACGTGTTGCCGCTGACGCTCGTGAACTTGGCCCGCGACTGTGCGAAGCCCGAGGTCGTGTCGCTGGCGAGAATTTTGAGCACGGCGTCGGCCGGGCCGGTGAGCGGACCCGAAAACGTGAACTGCTCGGTGGAGGGCGACGTGCCGCTGACGTTGGCCTTGTTCTTGATGAACACGGTCGACGTGCCCGTCACGTTGAGCCTGTTTGCAAGTTCCACATCGTCGCCAGCGCCCTGGCCGATCAGGCCGCCCTTGAGGCTCACGGGCATGGCCGGGTTCGAGCCAAACGTGAAGATCTGATCGGGCACCGACGGATCGTTGTTTGGGCTCAACAGCAGCCGGCCGGCCGCCTCGACCGTGACCTCCGTCGTGTTGACCGGCACGGCGGTGCGATCGACGCCGAGGCTGCCTCGGTTCACGAGCGTCTTGCCAACGTAGTCCTTGACGGCGGAATCGATATTGAACGTCTGCTGCGTCGTGTTGAGCCTCTGCACGCCGCTGCCGGAGGAGTTGATGACGAGGTCGCCGGTGCCGGAGAGGAATCCGTCGAGCCGGGCGTCAGTCGTGCCGGTGATGTTCACCGTGACGGTGGGGCCCATCCGCACCGTGCCCAGGCCCTGCAGGCCGCCAACCGTATCGGAGAAGCCGTTGAGGTCGGCCAAGGCGAATCGCGACACCGCCAGCCGCGAGGCGTCGGGGATCGCATTCGACGCGCCGAGTTGCAGCGTGCCGCCGATGACGCTCGTGAAGCCCGAATAGTCGTTGGCGGTGCCGGTGAGGCGGAGCGTGCCGGCATTGAGCGACAGGCTCGTGCTGCCGGTGATCCGGGCGGCGATCGTGGCCGACCCGCCGGCCGCCACGCCCACGTCGCAAGCCGCGATCGAGCCCGAGCCGGATGAGGCGAGGGTGTAGCCGGTCGTGGCGAACGTCATGGAAAGCGGGCTCACGGCCGAGGCCACCGTCACCGTGCCCGACGTGCCGGCGAACACGGCCGCCTTCCCGTCGGCCCAGGCGCCGGCCGACACCGGCGACTCGGTGGGCGACCAGCGCGACGCGGAGGAGTTCCACGTGCCGCTGCCGCCGAGCGCGGTGCCGGACGCGGTCCAATAGAGCGACACGACGGGCGCCGTCACGACGGCGGCCCCGGGCGAACCGGTGTTTTGCGTGCCCGAGATCGTCACCGTGTAGGCCGGCGGAGTCGTCGCATTGCTCGCCGTGCCCGCCGGTGACGAGCCCAGCACGCCCGCCGCGTCATACGACCAGAAGAAAGAGCAGCCGGTCGTGGCGGCTCCAAACGACACCCGGTTCACCTCGGCCCCCAGGGCGTCGAAGATGATCACGCCGTCGCCGGCTGAACTCAGCGACACGCCCGAGCCCGTATACGTGCCCAGCTTCGGATTCCGCACGTTGCCCGCACCCGAGCCCAGGTTCCACAGCGACTGAAACTGCGGCACGGCCGTCGACCCCGACGACGTCTCCATGAACACGACCGACTCGCCGGGGTCGATCAGGCTCCAGGCGGGGCCGCCGGTGGTCGAGAAGGGGGTGATCGCCACGGAACTTCCGAAGGAAAACGAATTGTCGTCCATCTTCCAGCCCGTGATGTCCACGGCGGCGTCGCCGTAGTTGGTGATCTCCCACCAGTCCATGTTCCCGAGCGTGAGCGAGTTGCTCATGGCCTCGGTGATCCGGATGATGCCCGCAGCCTGCACGGAGGCTGTCCAGGCAAACAGCGTGGCCACGAAGGCAAGCGACGATGAGCGCATCCGGGAAAGCATCGAAGGACTCCTGGGGAAGGGCGAAGCGGAATGATTGGTGGGCGAGAACGAACCGATCACGGCACGGTGCCGATGGCTTCGCCTCCCGCCCGGGTGATGAGGCCGCAGAACGTGGCGAGGTCGATCGAGTCGGCGATGAACCGCGTCGACGTGTCGCCGAACACGACATTCGCACCGCCGCGATGAAACGAGTAACACTCCCCCTCGTTCGACGCGTTCATCGCCACGCCGGCGTTGGCCGAGGCCCTGGCCGTGCCATCAGGCCGGAAGCCGTCGAGCTTGAACGGCCCCAGGTTGTCGGCCCAGCTGATGCCCTGTGCGTAGAGCCTGGGGCCGAGCGGGTTCGACACCATTTTTCCGGCCTGCCACGTGTTGGGCTTCCCGGCCGCCTCGACGACGAGCAGCGTCTTGGAGAGACCGTCGGTAACCTGCCGAGCCCGCGTGAGGCGATCTTTGTCGAGAAGGCCTTTGTTCGTCTGGTCGGTGTAAGGATCCGGATTCAGCACCTGCAGTTTCACGGCCGTCATCGTCTCGTAGTCGGACGTCGCCAGCGCGGAAAGGCGGACGGCCGAGATCGAGCCACGCGCGCTGTCGCCATCGGGGCTCGCCGGAACCGTGATCGCCGCCAAGTTCCGCGGCGGGGCCGACGTGCACGCATACACAGCCACAGGCTTCGCGCCGACGGCGAGGTTGCAGTCCGGCGGGACGCCGAGCGCCGCATCGACGGGCCTCGCAGGCGTGGAATTGCTCGTCGTGTCGTACCAATGCTTGTTCCAGTTGTACGTCGCGATCGCTGACTGCTCCTCCATGAAGGGCATCACGAGCACGCGCCACGAATGCTCCCTCCGCGACGGATTACCTTCCGGCGGACTGGGGAACACTGCGGCGTTGGCGGCATCCGTCGAATACATCGCCGCCGGGTAATATCTTTTTGCCTCGGCACAATTCGCGAACGCCAGGCCGATCTGCCGCATGTTGCTCTGGCAACGGGAGCGGCGGGCGCTCTCGCGGGCCGCCTGCACCGCCGGCAAAAGCAGGCCGACGAGCACCCCGATGATGGCGATCACGACCAAAAGTTCGACCAACGTGAAGCCCGCCCGCAACCGACCCGGACGGGACAAGGCATGGCTCACGCACCCCCCGTTGGGGGATGACTTTTGCGGCAGGTGGCAGGTGACTCGTTTCAAGGCGGGACCTTTCTCGGGCGTCCTTGGCCCACGAAGGCGGAAACGGATTTCACAACGAGAGTGGATTTGTAGCGGGCTACGATGAGGCTTTTGTGAAGAAACCATGAGGATTTCGTGAAAAAAGCATGTTTTTTTCCCAAAATCTCATAAAAAACACACTTTCCGGGTCATTGACGGAGAACTGTGACCTATTCACACTTTAAGGGAATCCGAAGGACGGTTGGTTGGGTTCCGGTTGGCTCCCTGTCGCAGGACACGACCTATGAGCTCTTCTGTTGATCCCCCAGTGGTGCCAGCCGCGCCATCCGCTTTCACCGCGGCCTTGGCTGCCATGCCGCCGCGGGCGCCGCGACGTACCGCACCGCCGCCCCGGCTCGTGGGCTCGTCGGCGGCAGCCTCGCGGCTCGAGGAGGAGATCGCCCGCGCCGCCCACTTCGACAGTTGCATCCTGATCGCCGGCGAGACTGGATCTGGCAAGGAAGGCGTGGCTCGGGCGATCCACGCCGCCGGCCCGCGGAGCGACCGGCCGTTTGTGGCCATCAACTGTGCCGCCCTCACGCAAACGCTCGCCGAGAGCCAGCTCTTCGGCCACGTGAAGGGGGCCTTCACCGGCGCCGTCGGCACGGCGCTCGGCGTGTTTCGGGCGGGCGACGGGGGCGTGGTGTTTCTCGACGAGATCGGCGAACTGCCGCTCGAAGTGCAGCCCAAGCTTCTCCGCGTCATCCAGCAGCGCGAGGTGACGCCCGTCGGCTCGACCGACGTGTTTCCCTTCGACGTCCAGATCCTCGCGGCCAGCAATCGCAACCTCGAAGCCGAGGTGGAGAAGGGCGGCTTTCGGGCCGACCTTTTTTATCGACTCAACACGATCGAGATCGGCGTTCCGGCGCTCCGCGATCGGGCCAGCGACATCCCGCTCTTCGTGCGCCACTTTTCCACGGCGATCGCCGAGCGGCTCGGGCAGGCGACCTGGTCTCCCGACGCCGAAACGCTCGCCCGGATGCTCCGCTACCGCTGGCCGGGCAACGTGCGCCAGCTGGCCCAGTTTGTGGAGCGGGTGTATGTGTTTGGCACGGTGCCGGACCTTCCCGACGAAGCCCAGCAGCCCGACTCCACCGAAAAAGCCAAGCCACGGATGCCGATCCCCGGCCTGGCCGCCGATGAATCACCGCTGCCCGTCTTCAACCTCGAGGAACTCCGGCGCATCGCCGTCAGGCAGGCGCTCGCGGCGACCGACGGCCACAAGGGCAGGGCGGCGGCGTTGTTGGGCGTGCACATCAACACGATGACCAAATTCGTGGCGGAGGCCGGCTCGGCCCCGTCGCCCAAGCTCAGCGTCGGACGCCCTCGCCGGCCGCGCTAACGCTCGCGTCCATGCGCCCGCGGCGATGCTCCCACTTTGAGTGATTCTGGGAGTGCGTTTCACAGTTTGCGTTCACGCGCCGTGTGAAACCCGCGCACATCCCCGCGCTGCCTTGTGAACGACGCGCGTGGATGAGAATCGCCGAACTGCTGTTTTTTCAGCGTTCCGCGCACGGAAATCGAGTTTCATCAAAGTCTCACACACTGCGGTGCGCGATTCGCGAATCTTCGCCATCCGTCTCGCCAACCCCAACAGGATTCAGCCATCCATGTTCGTCACGAAAATTTCACACTCGGTTGCCACGCTCCTGGCAATGTGCGCCGTCGCCATCTCGGGCCCAGTGGCGCACGCCACAATCTTGATCACCGAGATCAACTCCAACGGCACCGGCGGCGACTTTTTCGAAATCTACAACTCCGGCGCCACGTCGATCGACATGACCGGCTGGCGCTGGAGCGACTACGATCTGCGCAACTGGGGCAGCGCCTCCTCGTTCGACGCTGCCTCGCTTGCTCCAGGGGAAGTGGCCGTCGTGGGTGCCGGAAGCAATGTCACGCCTCCGACGCCCTTGTGGGGTTCTGCCGCGGCCAACACCGCCTTCCGCACGAACTGGGGCCTGTCGGGGAGCGTCAAGATGCTCACCTGGACAGGCAACGGCGCGGGGCTCGGGAGCGGCGACGGCGTGATCCTCTTCGATGCATCCGGCAACGTGGCCACGTCGTTGATCTACCGGATCGCTCCGCTCGTGAGCGCCACCAACCAGAATTCTTCGACCGTCGCGCTCAGCACGTTCACGAAATCCTTCAGCCCTCAGCCCACGGCCAACGGCCACGCAGGCGTGATGGGCGGCGTCGGCGCGACTCCAGCCGGCACGGCAACCGAGTCGCTCGTGTGGGATCCGACCTCGCCGATCGGGAGCCCGACGTACCGCAACGCCGTCGTTGGCCAATTCGACGCGTTCGCGAATCCAAACTCCGCCGCCACCATCGGCTCGCCAGGCGTCGTGCCGGAGCCCTCGACGATCGCCATGGCGGCCCTCGGCGGAGCGCTTGCGGTCGCCCATGCCGCCCGGCGGCGGTTCGGTCGGCGGCCTGACGGCAAGCACACCGCCGGTGCGTGAGGCTTGCGGAAAACACACCCAAGCCTCATCAGAGGCTTGCGCGTGATCGGTATGGTGCCTCCTTGTTCCACCAAGGAGGCATCACCATGTGCGGCGACGAAGTTTACCGCTCCTTTCCCCCCCGCGGTACCTGGCAGGCGATCCGAGCCATCGCCGGCACCACCGTCTTCCAGTTCGTGGTGACGCTCCTGCTCGCGCTCGCACTGCTGATGGCGAGCCCTCTGGTTGGTGCCGGCTCGAATTCACATCCACTGTGAAACCGCGCCGCCTTTCACAGATTTGCATTTCATCGATCGCATGAATGTGAGCGCGATGCGAGCGCAACGCGGCCATTGATCGGCCACGGTTCCGCGTGGAAACGCTTGGTTTCCAGGCCCTCCCGACGTGTTCGGCTCCGCTCACAGAAATCTCATCAACGGCGGTTCGCGATTCGCTGCCTCTTGGGGCATCAAGTGCGAGTTTTCCTCACATTCAGGCTTGGAGGTTGAGCATGGCTGCAATCGGTTGGCGAGTGATTGTGTTTTCGATGATCGCGGCCGCGGTCAATGCCACGGGGCCAGCGCTCGCCGGTCCGTTCGTCCAAGGAAACATTCTCGTCGAGCAACTGACGGGCACGTCGGGTAATGCCACCCCGATCAACATCTTGGAGTACACGAAGTCCGGCAGCAGCGTGCAGACGATTTCGTTTCCCTCGTCGGGGGCGAATCAGCAGACCGACAGCGCCAGCGCCACGTCCAACGGCTACATCAACACCTACAACGGGTATCTGTCGGTGCCCGGGCAAAACCTCGCGGCCGGCACGGCTGGCGCCGCCGCGTCGAACACCAAGGCGAATTCCGTCCTCGACGTAAGTGGCACGGTCGTGACCCGCACGCTGTTCCCGACGAGCGGCGTGATGCCCTACACGGGCAACAACTACCGCTCGAGCATCGCCACGACCGGAAGCACGTTCTACGCGGCCGGCACCGGCAGCACGAACACGGGAGGCATCTGGTTCAACGACGGTACGTCGTTCATCCAGGTGAGCGCCACCGGCGCCGGCTTGGTGAACAACATGCGAAATGTCGAGATTTACAACAATCAGCTTTACTTCTCGTCGTCGTCAGGAGCGTTCCTCGGCGTCAGCTCGCTCGGAACCGGCCTGCCGACCACTGCAGGGCAGTCGGCAACCCTGCGGATCGATTTGGGCACGGGCGGCAGCCCCTACGGCTTCGTCATGTTCGACACGAACGCCGACAACGTGCTCGACCGGGCCTATGTCGCCGACGATCGAACCAACGTGCTGAACGGCGGCATCAACCGGTTCGACTTCACCAGCGGAGCGTGGTCGCGGACATCGGCCTTCCGGTTCGACACGACGAGCGGCCTGCTTACGAGCGGCACGTCGGGAGCGAATGTCGTCTCGATTCGCGGCCTCACGGGCTCATATGACGCGGCGACGAGCACGGCCTCGCTGTTCGCCACCACGACCGAGGCGAATAACAACCGCTTGATCAGTTTCCTCGACGCAGGGTCGCTCTCCGCGTCCACTTCGTTCACGACGCTCGCCCAGGCGGGCGCCAATCAGGTGTTTCGCGGAGTCGACATCGCGCCGGTGCCGGAGCCCTCGTCGTTCGTCCTCGCCGGCCTCGGCATCGCCGCCGCCGGGTGGTCTGCCTGGAGGCGTCGCGTCACCCTCGGCCATGTGAAACTTTGATGAGCAGGGGGCGGCAGGTCGCTCGCAGAGGGCGATCTGCCACCCTCCGACAAGTGTGAAGAAGGCCTGAAAGCAGGCCACACAACGCGAGTGAGCAAGCCGTGCGACGAGTGACGAACGTCACCGCCGCTCACGGTTTGCTTGCGCATTTCTAGCGCGATTCTCGCGCCGGGCTACGAAAGCCCTAACGTGCGTCGGCCATCTTGCCGCCCAACGCGAAGACGACTTCGCGGACACGCACCCCGAAGCACACGGAGAAACGCTCATGCTCACGAACACTGTGGCCGGCACCTCGCCCCGCCACTCCTCCGGCAGCGCCCTGACGAATCAGACCGCCGAAAAGTCCCTGCGACGGGGACGCGGGCGGCGTGCCGCCGCCGAGATCCTCCCGATCGGCCTGCTCCAAGCCCTGGTCTCCATCGCGCTCCTCCTTGGCGTCGAGTGCGGCATGACCCGCGAAGCGGCCGCCCAAACCACGTATTACACCACCACGGGCTCCACCGGTGCCTGGAACACAAGTCGCTGGAGCACGAGCAGCAGTGGGCCTTTCACGGCGTCATTCGTTTCGAGCACGAATAGCGCTGTCGCGTTTACGTCGGGCTCGTTCCAGTTTGCCGGCATGGGTGCGACCGTAAACGTCGGCAACGTAAGCGTGTCGAACAACGTCAACGTCTTTTTTGCTTCGGCCGGCAATACCTATGCAACGGGGGGTGCCGTTCAGACGGTCGATGTTGGAACTGGAGGCGTGTATGACCTCAATTCGCAATCCGTTTCAACCGCTGGCGGTACGGGATTCTTGAAGACGGGAGCCGGCGTCTTCGCTACCGCGGGCAACTCGTACACGGGCGGCTTCACGCTGAATGCGGGCACCGTCATCGTGCGGGGTGTGAACGCGATGGGGGCTGGTGGTGCCCTGACGCTCAACGGCGGAGTTGTCGCGAGCAACGCGACCCGCAGCCTTACCGGCAAGTACACCGGCGGCATCACCGTTGGGGGCAACGTGCAGTTTGGGGAGTTTGCAAGCAATGTGGCATTGGCAAACGACACGGCCAACCTCACGTTTGACAATACGATGGCTCTTGGTGCTTCGAATCGAACGCTGACGCTCGGCAACAGGGGCAACGTGGCGTTTGGCGGGGTGATCGCGAACACGAGCGGCGGCATCACGTTCGCCGCCGCATCCGGGGCCGACGCCTCGGTGTCGGGGGCGGGTCGTTTCGACGTCACCAACTTGGCCAACACGTTCACCGGGAATCTCACGTTCACGGGCGCCGAGGTGCGATTCTCGGGCGATGGGAGCCTCGGCAATGCGGCCAACGACATCATCATCAATGGCGGTCGCTTCGCGATCGCAAGTGGCTCCAATGTCGCGCTGGGCGCCAGCCGCGACATTCAAGTGGGTGACACCGCCGGGACATCGATCAGCGTCCCTGGTGCATCCGGGACGTTGACGTACAACAACGCCATCACGGACATCAGCGGCAAGACGGGCTCGTGGACGAAGCAGGGCGGCGGTGTTCTTCGTCTCGGCGGCGCGAGCACCTATACCGGCTCCACCACCATCGCCAACGGCACGACGCGACTGACCACGGGTAATGACCGCCTGCCAACCGGCACCGTGCTCTCCCTTGGCCAGGCAGCCAGCACGAATCGCGGCACGCTCGACCTCGGCGGCTTCAACCAGACGGTCGGCGGGCTCGCGACCATCGTGGGATCTTCGACGACGGTGAGCAATAGTGTCACCACGTCGGTCGGCAGTGGAACGCTTTCCATCAACGTCGCGAGCGGCACGTACACCTTCGGAGACGGCTCGGACACCAATTCGGGCGTGATCTCCGGTTCCATCAGCATCGTAAAACTCGGCGCCGGCACGCAGATTTTGGGCGGCTCGAACGCCTACACCGGGCCCACCACGCTCTCGGCCGGCACGCTCGTGGCCGGCAACGCGGCCGCCTTCGGCAGCGGAGCCATCAACGTCAACGGCGGCACGCTCAACCTCGGGTCGTTTGCGATCAACAACGCGGTGAACATCAACGGCGGCTCGCTGGCCAATGCCGCCAGCTACTCCGGTGCGACGACGATCACGGGCACCGTGGCTCTGGCAAGCGTGCCCAACTCGGCCGTCACGGTCGCCGCCGGCGGCGTGCTGCAGGGCACGCCGACCGTGGCTTCACTCGGCGGGGCAGGGCTCGTGAGCCCTGGCAGTTCACCGGGCATCCTCACCGCCGGCACGCTCGATCCGTCGGGGGGCATCGACTTCGCCCTCGAGTTCACCGGCACGGCGCCCGATTACGGCAACGCCGGCTCCAGCATCAATGATGTCGTCCGGCTCACGGCGGTGTCGCCCTTCGTGTCGAGCCTGTCCGCCGGAAACGTGATCGACGTCTACCTCAACGTCGGTTCCATCACGGTGAACGACACCTACCAAGGCGGCTTCTTCACGACGCTGTCGGCCAACGACCTGCTCACGGCCCTGAGCGCGGCCACGTTCAACTTCTTCGGGAAAGCCGCGGGTGGCTCCGTGACGTTCAACGGGGAGAGCTACAACCCGCTCACAAGTTTCGTCGGCATCACCGGTGCGAACGTATCGACGACGGCGGTGACGGCCAACTTTGGTGGCGGTGCGGTGTCGGGGAGCGGGATGCAGTTTGTGATCGTGCCCGAGCCCTCGGCCTTCGCCCTCGCCGGCCTTGGCGTGGCCCTCGTAGGTTACGCGTCGTGGAAGCGCCGCCGGTCGGCCTGATCCCACAGTCCCGTGATCGTGCCCGGCTGATCCCTCCGGCACGATTCAGACCCCGGCCCGGCAAGCCCCTGCCAGGCCGGGGTTTTTCATGCGCCCGCACGAAGTTTGGCCTCACGGCGGGGCAGAGGGCGGGGGGGGCTGCCATGTTTCGGTTTCAGCCGTTAAAAACGGTGCGGATTCGGCTCATTCAATTCTCACAGAGTGCCGGTATCGTGCACGTGGCTACAAAGTTGCGGCAGACGGAGTTCTGCCCGAATCCCACCTTCCGCCTCGGAGAAGCATCGATGCTTCGCTCCCACCGGCTCCGCGGCTTCACACTCGTGGAGTTGCTCGTCGTCATCGCCATCATCGGCGTGCTCATCGGCTTGCTCCTGCCGGCCGTGCAAAACGTGCGGGCCTCAGCCCGGCGCACGAGTTGCACCAACAACGTCAAGCAACTCTCATTGGCGATCTTCAACTACAGCGAGGCTCGCAAAAAATTTCCGTGTGGACTCAATGTGCCGAATGCCTCCGCCGACTCTGCCTACGCATCGCTCGTGTCAAACAAGTTGACGTCGGCAACAGCTCCTGAGCCGGGCAAGTTCACCAACTTCCTCATCGAATCGATGCCATTCGCGGAATTTGGCGACCTGTACACGAGGCTGAACCTGGGCGTGGAGAGCACGACGTCCGGCTCCGGGAGCATGGATTCGGCGACGGCGCCGGGCGCCACCGTGATTCCGCAATTCATCTGTCCTTCGGATTTCGTTCCAGCGCGGACGATCACGTGGACGTCGAAAGTATCCGGCGTAAACAGCTACGTCGGCAATGCCGGCACCCAGCACTGGGATTGGAAGAATCCGAACCCGGCGCTTTCCACGGCGAACCGCTGGTTCAACGGGATCTTCCAGCTCAACACGACGGTCCGTCCGAAAGACGTCACCGACGGATTGTCGAAGACGATTCTCGTCGGAGAGCGATATTCCAAGGATGACAAGTTCGTCGATACGGGAGAACTGTCGTGCAAGACGATGCAGGATTGCAGGGGCTGGGCCTGGACCAACAGGCGATCCGGCTGCGATCTGTTCGCCGGTTCGGCCGTGCCCGTGAATTTCGTCATCCCGGTGGCGGGAAACATCAGCGCGACGCGGCTGCGCCTCAATGCGTTCGGGAGTGGCCACTCCGGCGGGGCGGTGTTCGGGATGTGCGACGGGGGCGTGCGATTCCTGGCCATGGAAGACAGTGACCAGTCGTCTTTGGATGTTTTTTCCGCCCTCACAAATCCCAAAGACGGAAAGTCCGTGAGCGTGCCATGACGGTGCAGTCCGGGGTCGCGGCAGTCGTGCTTCTCGCCATGGTGGCGGCCCCCGGATGCAAGCGATCGCCCCCACCGCTGGCCAAGGCTGCAGGAGTGGTTTTTCTCGATGGGAAACCGCTGCCAAGGGCGTCGATCATGCTGTTTCCGACATTCAAGGGATTCGGAAGCAGTGTGATCGCCGTTGCCACCTCGGATGAGCAAGGGCGGTTTGCCCTCGAGTGCGCCGTCGGGCAGGGCGTCTGTGCCGGCACCTACAAAGCCACCGTCAGCGAGGCGCCCGTCCCACCCGAGATGATGCGATCCAAGTCCACCGACAGCGCAACGAAAATCAGCCAGTTCTATGCGGAGCTACCCAATCGCCCGATTCCGGAGCAGTATGGCGACCTTTCCAGCACGCCACTTCAGATGGAGATCGTGCGCGGCCAGGAGTCGTACGAACTCAAACTCGAGCGGTGAGCGAAAATCCTGACCGACATGCCCGCGTTGCCTGGATTCTCCTCGACTGGGCGGCGAGCGCGTTTTCCACGATCCTGATCACGCTCGTCGTGGCGTACGTCGAGCGGGTCGTGTTCGCCGACTCGGCCTGGGGCGTGGCCGGGGGCGTCGTGTGGGCGT
Source organism: uncultured Candidatus Kuenenia sp. (assembly GCA_964508125.1). Taxonomy (GTDB): domain Bacteria; phylum Planctomycetota; class Planctomycetia; order Pirellulales; family UBA1268; genus RGVT01. The sequence continues at coordinate 1,871 of CAZDTC010000023.1, read as the reverse complement.
GGCTCATGGCCGCTGCCATGCTCGCGTCGGCCCTCCTCGCGCCGTTTCTCGCCGCCCATGCCGACCGCACCCACGGCCACAAGCGCTGGCTCCTGATCGCGACGACCGTCGGGGCGGGGGCGTGCCTGGCCCTCGCCGCGGTGCCGCCGGCCGCCAGGCTCGCCGTGGCCGCGGCGATCGTCACGGCCACCGTCGGCTTTGACATGGCGCAGATCTTCACCGGCAGCCTCCTGCCGCGGATCGCCCAGGGGCCCGCCGCCGATCGCCTCTCCGCCGCAGGCTTCGGGGCCGGCTACGTCGGCGGCGCCCTCGCGCTCGTTCTCTCCTCTGCGGTCGTGACGAACCGCGACGCGATTGGGCTCTCGGCGCCCGATGCCCTGCGGGCGGCGTTCGTGGTGATGGGAGCCTGGTGGCTGCTGTTTTCCCTGCCGGCGGCGTTCACGCGCATGGGCGATGGCCGCGCGGCCGACCACGCGGCAACTTCAGCCGGGGAGCTTCTTGGCTTCGCGCGAGCGCTCTCCCGCGGGCAGGCGGGCGACCTGGGAATGATCCTGCTCGGAGCCGTGCTCGTGCTCGGGGCCGTGCAGACGGCGATCGCACAGTTCTCGAGCATCGCCCTGGAGCGGTTTGGCCTCGACTCGGCGGCCCTCGTGCGGCTCGTGCTCCTCGTGCAGTTCGTGGCCCTGCCAGGAGCCCTCTTGATGGGCTGGCTCTCCACGCGCTGGAACAGGGGAGGGGCGCTGGCGGTGTGCGTCGCCGGCTGGCTGGCCGTGATCGTGCTTGCGGCGTTCGTGCAGAGCCCCGGCCAACTGACGGCGCTCGCGGTGCTCCTTGCGCTCGTGCTCGGCGGCGTGCAGAGCGTGATCCGGGCGACCGTGGCCGTGCGGGCGCCGGAGGGCCGCTTCGGGGCGACGTTTGGGCTCCTGCAGGTGGGCACGAAGCTCGCCGGCTTCGTGGCGAGCCTGCTCTTCGGCGCAGCCTACGCCGCCATGGGAGACTCGCGGGCGGGGCTGGCCGTGCTCTTCGCGCAGCTCGCACTCGGGGCGTGGGTGCTGCGGCGCTAACGACCACGTGGGGCGACCGTCCCGGTCGCCAAGAAGAATGAAAAACAAGGCAAGCGGGACGCTCGCCCCACCAAGGCAAGCGAGACGCTTGCCCCACGGGCGCGAGTCACACGCTGCGGAACGCGGTGTCGAGGACTTCGACGAGAAAATCGGCGTCGGCGGCGGTCAGGCACATCGGCGGCTTGATCCGCAGGACGTTGCCGTGGAGGCCGCCCTTGCCGATCAAGAGGCCGAGCTCGCGGCAGCGCTCGAACACACGGGCACATTCCTCCTTCGCTGGCGCCTTCGAGGCATGATCCTTCACGAGCTCGATCCCGAGCATCAGGCCCAGGCCGCGGACGTCGCCGATGAGATCGTGGCGGCGGGCGAGATCCTCGAAGCCCGCCTTGAGCCTAGCGCCGATCCGGGCGGCGTTGGCCTGGATGCCGTCTTCATCGATCACCTGGAGCACCGCCCGGCCCTGCGTGCAGACCACAGGGTTGCCGCCGAATGTGTTGAAATGGATCCGCGACGTGAGCGCCTGGGCGATGGCCGGCGTGGTGACCACGGCGGCCAGCGCCGCGCCGTTGCCGATGCCCTTGGCCATCGTGACGATGTCGGGAATCACGCCCTGCGTCTCGAACCCCCAGAAGTGCGAGCCCGTGCGGGCGAAGCCAGCCTGCACCTCGTCGGCGATGCACAGGCCCCCCGCGGCCCTCACATGCTCGTAGGCGGCCTTGAGGTAGCCGTCGGGAAACACGACCGCGCCCCCCACGCCCTGGATGCTCTCCGCGATGAAGGCGGCCACCTTCCCGGGCGTGCCGAACT
>CAZDTC010000022.1:8116-15675 GCA_964508125.1 uncultured Candidatus Kuenenia sp. | reverse complement strand
GAAGAAACAGCACGTCGAAGATGGCGTAGGTGTCCCAACCGGGGCAGCAGCAGTTGCCGCAGCAGCGACGGATCTCCTGCAGGCACTCGTCGTCGGCAGCCACGTCGTCGCGCTGCTGCCACTCCTCGAACCTGCGGGCGAGAAAGCCCGTCTGCTCGGAGCCCAGGTGGCCGTATCCCTCTGGGGGAGCCACTTCCTGGCCGGCAGCCTGCAGCGGTAGGCAGGCCAGCACGGCGGCCGCGAACAGTTTCCAAATCCTTCCGACCCCCGCCCCTTTAGTCCGTTTTACCGCTTTCACGAGTGTGCCCCCTCTTCAAGGATCGACCGGTACGCCAGGTACGATCGGCACGATCCCACCCCGAAAAGCGGACCTTTTGCGATATTTCCGTCCGTAGGGTTTTCCCAGACCGCCCGGTCGAAATGGGATTTCCGGCTGGGTAGACTCGAAGGGCTTGGGTCGGTCCTGCTTGTTATGAGGCCTGTTCTTTCATGAAGACTCTTCTCGCCACGTTGCTTTCCCCTGCCGCCCACCGCAGCCGGCGGCGGTCGCACATCTCGGATCCTGCGCGGCTCGGCGGCGAGTTGCTCGAGCCCCGCCTGGCGCTGGCTGTGGTTACCGGCAACCAGGTGTTTGCCTCCGAGGGCATCACGACGGCGAGCCCCGGCGGAAACATCTTCACGGCCACCAGCTTTATCGTGAACGACATGGTTTCCACGCCGGCATCGTCCGGGTATTTCGTCGGGCTTCCGCCAGACACGCCTGTCGGCACGTGGACAATCGACGTCGGTGTCGGTTCAAGTCTGAGTTTTGTGATTCCAGGCAAGGGCACTTTCCAGTCGGTGTCGATCGCAGAGTCGCCCAAGGTGGGGACGCGCTCATTGTCCGTGCTTGGCACGTTGACAAGTCCGCCAGGAACCCTGACTGATCCGGCCCCGGCGAGCCTCACGATCGGCTTTACGCAGTCGGGGACCGTGATCTCCATGTCCGCCACGATGTTGTTACAGCAGCCGACAGCCGTGAATCCACTGGTCGCCGCCAACGATATCGGCTGCGACAGCACGCCGCTCGTGTATGTGATCGATCCGTATACGGGTGTGTCGCTGCCTCCCTTCAACCCATATCCAGACTACGTGGGGTTCCGCGGCGGCGTGCGCGTGGCCGTCGGCAACGTCGACAACGATCCGACGACCATCGAGATCGTGACGGCCCCCGGCCCGGGGCGCGTTGGCGAGGTTCGCGTGTTCAGCATCGCTGGTGTGGAGAAGCCCGGGTTCCGGTATCTGCCCTTCGGGTCGGGCTACGTGCGGGGAGTCGAGGTGGCGGTGGGCGACATCGACGGCGACGGCATCGACGATCTCGTCGCCGGAGCCTCCCGCGGTCCGGGCGACGTGAATGTGGCACGCAGCACGGGCGCGGCGTTCGTGTCGCAGCCCTCCAAGTCGTTCACGGCGTTCGGTGGCACATACACCGGCGGAGCGACCGTGGCCGTGGGCTCCGTGGGGCAGATCGTGGTGGGAAGCGGCGTCGGCCTGCCGCCCACGGTGAAGACCTACAACGTTTCGGGCGCGACGCCCACGACGCTCAGCCAGTTTGCCCCGAGCGTGCCGACGGGCACCGGCGGCGTGTCGGTGACAACCCAAAAATTCTCAGCGGGCCCGAATCCCGAGATCATGGTGGCCGGGGGCCGCAACGCCGATTCCGCGATCGGCGTCTACCAGGCCGCGGTCAGTGCGCCCACGAAGACCTTCAACACGTTTTCCACAACTGCAGCGCCGAACGCGCCGGTCTACGCGACGGCGGCCGCGCTTGCCGGTGCATTTGCCGACACGATCTTCATGGCCCAGGGAGACGGCGGCGTGGGCACCATCCTCAAGGTCAATCCGGTAACGGGTTTGGTCGACCCCACGTTCACGCCCACGTACCTCGGCAAGCCCATCATCTCGCCCCTGCGAATCGCGACCCGGGCGCCGCGCTGAGCGACAAGCCACCGCTCCCGGGCGTGATGCCCGGTGCGTGACGACGCCCCATCCCCACCCTCCACTCGGAGCCTCCGCGCGGGAGAGGGCCCGCGCGGAGGCAGCCCGGTCGATGACGACGTCAGCGGGTCGTCGATGCCAGCTCGCTGGATGACGCGGCGGGCTTCTCGGCCACGACCGTCTCCTTCGTCGTCGTGGTGGAGGCGCAGCATGCAGCCGGCGCGATCACGGCCTCGTGCACGACGGTGTAGCTCACCGGCGCACAGCACGATGCCACGGTGGTGCAGCACGACGGCGTGACGACGGTCTCGCAGACGGGCGTGCAACACGGGTCATAGCAGCACGACGGAGCGCAGCACCGACGGTGCCGCCAGTGTGCCGCCTCGGCATCCCAGCCGGCCGACACCACCGCCACGCACACCACGGCTCCGAGCAGACGAACGATAGTCTTGCCAATCATGTTCAAACCCTCACGTGAGTCCCGGGGGGATGCATACGGACCGATCCTGACGCAGGCCGGGCCGCCCGGGGCCGGCAACGGTAGGCGCTTCGTCGAGCGGGTGGCAAAGACCCGGCCGTTCGCCAGCCGCGGCCGCGAAACACGGCGTTCTCAAACTGGACACTTCGTCCGGACGCCGCCCATCCCGGCCCGCACCGGCGACGCCGCCGACCGACCGCTCACTGAAACGGGTTGTCGAACGGCGATGCGTTCGGGTCGGCGTCGGGCTTGCTCTCGTCGGCGGCAGGCTCGTCGGGCCTGGGCAGCCGCGGCGCCCGCTTGGCCGGCTTGCCGCCGTCCGCCGGCGGACGCAACACATCGAGGGCGTCGAGCAGCGCGTCCTCCACCGGATCGGCGTCGATCGTGAGCCCCTCCTTCACGAGCTGCTCCGCGAGATCCTTCGCCGGGCCGGCCGCGTCGCCCAGAAGCAGGGCCAGGCCCTGCTTTCCGTCGGGAGTCAGGATCGCCGTCCCCAGCGTGTACAGCCGCCAGGCCGCCCGGCGGCAGGCCTGCTCCGGCGTTGCCAGCGGGTCGACCACCGGCATCGCCATTCCCTCGAAGCCCATGCCAGGCGGCAACGCGGGCATCCCCGGTGGAGCGCCGGCCGCCACGCCGCCGCGCCGGTATTGATCCTCGAACCGCCTCGTTGCGGCCGCCTGTTCCTCCGACTCGAGCGCCGCGATCGCGAGCCTCCGGATCGTCTCCACCGCCGCCGCGGCATCCACGCCCGAAGCCGCGTCGGCCGTCGCCCCCAGCGCCGCCGCGGCCCGCACCCGCAGGTCGATCGAACGGGCCTCGTCGCCGAGCAGGGCGGCGACAGCGGCGGCCACCTTGGGCGGTGCCGGCCGCGCAAGCAGCGGCACGAGCTGCAAGGCCCGCGAAACAAGCCAGTCGTGCTCGACGGCGCGGCCGGGCGGCGCCGGGTCGGCGAGAATCGCGAACACAGGCGGGCCGAATGTCTTCGCAACGGCCTCGTCGCCGCCGCCCGCCGCCACGTGTTTCCCCACTCCGGCGAGGGCTGCGATCCGCACCGCGTCGGGCAGCCCCTTGTCGCCGGCGGCCGCCGCGAGCGCGAGTGCCGCCGGCGGCCAAGGCTTGTCGTTTTTGCCCTTGAGCTCACCCACAAGCAGCATCGCGTTGACCCGCACGACGGGCTCGGCCTGCTCGTCGCGGGCCAGCGCCGTCATGAACTCCGCGATCAAGAGCGAGATCTCGCTGAAGGACCTTTCGTCGGGCAAATCACCGAGCAGCAGGTCGCGAATGCGCCTCCGAGTCCGCTCGATCGTGGCACGATTTTCGTCGAGTGCAAGTTGCGGCAGGGCGGTCTCCTCGAGAAACTGCCGCGCGTTCGCATCGACCTGTCCGCCCTCGCGCAGCTTCTCCTTGAGCTCACGAATCTCACGGCAGGCCTCCACCTTCGTCCAGCCGACATACTTGGGCTCCGCCCGCGCCGCTCCGGCCGCACACGCGCCGGCAGCCACGGCGGCGGCGAGCAGGATGATCGGGCGACGGCGGTGGATTGGATGGGGCATGGAGGTCAACGCTTGAAGGGGCTGCCGAAGGGACTTTCGGGATTCGGGCCCTGGGGCCGCTTGTCCTTGCTCCCCTTGGCGTCGTCGACGATCGGCAGCGTGCCGACGTAGCGGTCGATCCTGCCCTGTGATTCGGCGGCGGAAGCCACTGCAAAGGTGCCGTTCGGTTCGAGGAAAAGCATGTCGAGCGGCTCCGGCGGCGGTGATCCCTTCGCGCCCCGGGCCTCCGCGCGATCGTCCTGACGGCCGCGCAGGTCGACGAGCACGGCCTCGGTAAACGCGTCTTCGCCGCGGGTGCGCTGGTCCCCCGGCTTGTTGAGCCGCTTGTCCACGTTGATCAGTCCGCCCGGCTCCGTGACCAGGCTGCGAAGCGCGTAGCTGCCGGTGTCGGACGACTTGTCGAGCACGAGCACCTCCACACTTCCGGCCTTCAAACGCTTCAACTCAGCTTTCCGCAGGGTGCGCACCAGCAGCGCACCGGTGTCGGGCACGGTCACTGGATCCGTGACGTTGCTCGGCGCGGAGCCAAGCCTCATTTTCTCGGCGAGCGCGGCGTCGGCAAGATATCTGGGCTCCAGGTCGCGATTGGGGTTCCAAAGCGAAAGCCTCACGCGGTAGCGATAGGTCTTGCCTGGCTCGACGGTCGTGTCGACGAACCGGAAGAGCCGGTAGTCGAGGCCGACGAGTGGCCGCCCTTGGTCGTCCAGCATCATGCCGGGCGCGCCCGGCATGCCCCGCATGTCGGGCATCATCCCGGGCCCCATTCCGGGGCCGCCGGGACCAAATTCACCGCCCGGCGGCCCGAACGCCGGCCCCGCTCCCGGCTGCTGCCCCGGGAGGATCGTTGCCGCCTGCTCGGCCTGCTCTGCGGCCAGCGCCGCCTGCTCGTCGATCAACTCCTTCAACTTCCCGACAAACCACGGATGCAGTGCCTCGAGTCCCCACGGGTCGCCGGCGAGCGCCGGCAGCGGGCTGCAATAGCCGAATGCAGCGCCGGGGTTTTGCTCGGCCGCCAGCATGAAGCCGGGGGGCAGTTGCTCACCCTGCACGCCGGCCCACTGCCTGGCCGCGTCGGCGTAGAACTGCTTCAAGTCGATCGGTTTCCAGTCCTCGCGGCCGCCCGGAGTCACGACAGATCGCTCCACGAGATAGTCGCTCCACAGGGGCACGTCCCGCTGTGGATCGCGGAGCCCCGCCTGCTCGAACCGTTGCTGATAGTCGGCGACCTGCTTCGCGATCGGGATCAGGCCGGTGACCACGCAGTAGGGCACGAGCCGGCCGCGCACCCCGGGCGCGCCGGGCATTCCCGGCATTCCCCCGGGCATCATCATCTCCATCGGCATCATCCCCGGGCCAAACTCGTTGAACCCTGGCGGCAACTGGGGGCGGCCCGCCTGCCCGGGCAAATCACGCTTGGTGCGCCGGCGCTTGGGCGCGCCCGGCTGGCCTTCCGGCTCCTCCGGGGCGTCGACGTCGGCCGGATTGCGGCCGAGGGCGGCGTCGGCCTGCCGCTCCGGCATGAGTGCCACCCCGGCCACGGCCTGCAACTCCTCGACCGGAAACACCTCCGGCTTCGAACGCTTCGACTTCTCCTCGAACAGCGGCTTGTTGAACAGCGCCACGGGCGGCTGCTGCTGCACGTCTGGCTTGCGCCACGGCTCGACCGACTTGGCCAGGCTCGAGCGGCGGAGTTCCTCAGCGGGCGGTTGCTTCACCGCTTCGATGTTCGCCGCCGCGAGGCCGGCCTGCTCCTCGATCACCTTCGGCTGCTGGTCGCGGGTGGCGGCCTTCGTGCGTGCGGAATTCATACCTCCCCACACGAGCCCGCAGGCGAGCGCCCCCACGATGACCACGCCGATCTTCTCGCCGTGGGCGAGGAGAAACGCGACGATCGCGTCCTTGTCGAAGCTGATGCTCGGCCGCTTCATGGTTGCTCACCTCCGGCGTTGGCCGCGGCCGGCTCGGCCGCAGCATCGGCCCCGACCGCATCGCCACCGGGCGCGGCCCCGCCGTCGTCGGGCATAGCCTCGCCTTCGTCGGCCGCAGCTCCGCCTTCATCGGCCGCAGCCTCGAGGCCGAGCGCCTGGCGATCCGGGGGCGTCGCCAGCGCCACGGTGCCGCGTAGTTCCACCGTCACGTCGTTGGGCCGGCTCCCCGGCGCCACCGTCGGGCCGCCAGGCATGCCCGGCCCTTCGAATTCACCGCGCCGCCCCGGCAACTGCATCCCCATGCCGGGGCCGCCCGCGCCACCCGTGCCCGGATTGATGCGCACTTGTCGCACGTCGATCGGCACCGGAGCGCTAGCGAGATCCACGAGCAGAGCATCGAGTTTGCGCTCGTCGACGATCGCCCGCATCACGAACGGTACGAGATGCACGAGCTGCGCATCGGGCGACGTGGCCAGATCGGCGGCCATCAGCGGCTTGCCGGCAAAGTCGACGTAGATCCAATTGCGTAGCAAGTCGTCGGGCGAGGCAGATGGGTCGGCGGGCGCCTCGCCGCCGGGCGCCAGGTCGCCCGGCGGTGGGCCCGCGCCCGCCGCGGGTCCGCCACCCGAAAACCGCGGATGCGGCGGCCGCATGGCCGGGCCGCCGGCCCCGGCATTCATCGCCGAAGGATCCGGCGGCGCGGTAAATTCACCAGTCGGACTTCCCGCGCCGGTCGCCGCGGGCAACACGATCCTGCCACCCGCTGCGGCGCCAGGATTGTCTTCCGCCGCGGGATACCCTACGGCCAGTTGCTCGACGACGGGAATCGCCGCGTTGTAAGCCCCGGCCGACGTCTTGTTCACCCGCGCGATCGCATCGACGAGCACGCCGTACACCCACAGTTCCTCCTGGGCCAGCAATACCTGCGTGGTGGAGGGCGGCTTCTGCCAATCGAAGCTCGCGTAGAGCCGTGCCTGATCGGCCGGGTTCCACTGCACGAGCGCCGGCGGCTTCTCCGGCACGCCGGGCCGACCACGCACCATGCCCGGGTCGAGCGGGCCCTGCGGCAAGCCTGGCGGGAGCGACATCGGCTGCCCCGGGCCCCCGGCGGCCCCCTCGAGCATCATCTCATCGGCCCCCATGCGCTTCGGCAGGGTCCGCACGATCGCCCGCACGCCGTTTTGATACCGCTCGAGGAGCGGCCGCGGCAGTTTCCCGCCCGGCTTGAGCGTGGCGATCCGCTGCAGAAAGTCGGGCCCGAGCGACTCCGGCCACACCCGCATCGGCTCCTGGCTCTTCCAGAGGTTGTCCCACTCGTCGAGCGTTTCCTTCTTCACGCGCATCGTCGCCTTGTCGATCGCGCCCGACCATCCGTCGTTCGGATGCGGCTGGATGCCCGCCACGCTCCGCACCGCCGAGATGCGGCTCTCGATCTGGCTGCGGGCGGAATCGATCTCCGCGGCGAGCTTGCCGCGGGCGAGAAACACCATCGGCAGGACGACGAGCGGCACGAGCCCGAGCAGGATCCAGAAGTGGTGCTTGACCACGGCGGCAAGGGCGGGCCGGATGTTGTCGGGGATCTGCACCATGGCGGTCGGCTTCAGTTGGCCTCGGGTGCGGGCG
>CAZDTC010000022.1:0-8016 GCA_964508125.1 uncultured Candidatus Kuenenia sp. | reverse complement strand
GGTCCGGCCGACACGACCACCTCATCCCCCTTGCCGAGCAGCCCCTTCACGATCGTCGATCGCACGAACTGCGCGGCCTCATCGGGCTTGTGGTGATCTTCGTTGTGGTAGTGATAGCCGGTGAGCTGCACGACCCATCCGGGGCCGGTCGGCCCCTGCGGGGCGGTGGCCGCCGTCTCGCCGCCGGGCTGGGCTTCGACGCCAGCCTGGGCATCGGCGGGCGGCTGCGGCTCCGCCCCCGCCGCGGGCGCTTCGCCCTCTGCGGGCGCCTCGACCTCGTCGGTGCCGTGCGTCTCCGTCCACTGCTGCTGCACGCCGGTGAACCACGTGGCGAGATCGGGGAAATACTGGCAGTCGATCGCGGTGAGGTGCAGCTCGTTGCGGTCTGCGGGGTTTTCCGGCACCTTGCCCGCGGGATCGCGCGGCAGGAGGGCCTGCACGGCGCGGAGCATGTCGAGCGACTGAAAGCGACGGTCTTCCACCACGAGCAGCGCCCGCTGCTGCTCGAGCGCTGCGTCGCGCTTCTGCTTCGCCTCGTCGACCGCCGAGATCGCCGCCTGCGACTGCGTCTTCACGCCGTCGGCCCGGGCGAACGCGCCGGCGTAGTCGCTCGGGGCGAACGTCGTCCACGCGAAATACATGCCCATGAAGCTGATCGCCGCCGCGCTCAGAAGCCCCACGCCGGCCCCGAGGGCCCAGGGCTTCTTCGCCTCCACGATCCGTTCCTGGATGATCTCGCGCGGCAGCAGGTTCGTGCCCACGCCAGGCCCGCCGGCGCCCTGGAGGGCGAGGCCGTAGGCCGTGCCGAAGGAGAGCCTGTTCTCGCGAAACGCCGGCGCGCCGAGCACGCCGGGCCCCTCCAGGCCGCGAAAGCTCTCCAGCCGCTGCACGTCGAGGCCGAGCTGCTTGCCCACGAAGTCGGAAAGGCCGCGCAGCTTGGTGGCGTTGCCGAGCAGGAGCACCTTGCCGATCGTGGCCGTGCGGTCGGTGCCCGTGAAGTAGTTGAGCGATCGCTGCAGTTCCGCGGCAAACTCGTTGAACACCGGCCGCATCACCTTGAACACGGTCTTCGGGTCTTCGGCCCGCACGGCGTTGCGCTTCAGATGCTCGGCCTTGGCAAACGTGAGCTTCATCCCCTGCACGAGCGCCTTGGTGAAGCTGCTGCCGCCGATCGGGATGCTGCGCTGCCAGATCCGCATCCCGTTGGTGACGACGAGGTCCGTGGCATCGACGCCCATGGAGACGAGCACGATCGAGGCGGGCGGCTGCTCGGGATCGACCGTCGCCGGATCGGGCAACTGGTCGAACGTCACCATGTTGGCCAGGGCGATCGGCGCGAGCTGCAGCACGTCGACCTCGATGCCCGCCTGCGTGAGCGGCGCGAGCGCCTTGAACACCTGGTCGCGCTTCATCGCGAACAGGGCCACTTCCGCGTCGAGGACGAAGCCACCCTCCTCCATGCCGCCCGCGAGCCGCTGCCAGTCCCACACCACCTGTTCGAGCGGAAAGGGGATCTGCTGGCGGGCCTCATACTTGACGATGTCGGGGATCTTCTTGGCCTCGATCGGCGGCAGCTTGATGAACTTCGCGAGGCCCGACTGGCCGGGCACCGACACGGCCACACGATCGCCCTTGAGCGTGTTGCGGCCCAGGAATTCCTGCAGGGCATTGCGCACAAGCTCGACGGGGTCGGCTTCCGGCTGCGTGAGCAGCATCGGGTATTCGACGTAGTCAAACGCGTCGGCCACCAGCTTCCGTGGCTCGTCGCCAAGACGGCAGCGCACCGCCTTCAAGGCGCACTTGCCGATATCGATTCCCCAGCAGAACGGACTGCGGGCCATGGCCTGTTCCAGAAGGGAACCTAATTCCTACCAACACTTTACGAGCGGCTTGCGCGGGGTGTCAATTTCCCCGCGTCTTCCCGGCGGCCGCGGGGCCGCTGCGGAAAAAAGGCCATGCCCGGAGGAGGTCCCTCGGCAGCATCCGTGCTCGTGGGGCCCGATCCGTGGCGTTCAAGTTTCCTGACCGGATGTCACCGACAGGTCAAACCGTTCCTCTCATCCGGGCATGGCCAAAAACCGTCAGGCCGTGAGCTCGTCGATCCGTCGGCGAAACTCGGGCATCTCGCTCGTCACGAAGGCCGACCAAGCCGCTGGCTGCCATAGCTCCAGGCAGACAGCCGCCCCCACGACGAACAGCTCGCCCCCCGGCTCCACGCCGAGAAACTCCCGGAATCCTTCCGGAACGACGAGCCGATCGCGGGCTGCCAGCGACACCACCTTGTGTCGCGTGGAAAGCAGCCGGCCCAGGTCTTGAAGCTGGCCCACCCGCTGCGCGAGTAGGCCGGCCTGCAATTTGGTGCGCACGACGTCCACCGCCGCATCGATTCGGGGCTTCCACACCGCCGCCGGCCAGAGCGAGAGGCAGCCCGCCCGCTCCTTGGCGAGCACGAGCTTCGAGCCCGAGGCGAGAAGCGGGGTGGCCAATTCGGGCGGAATGGCCAGCCGAAACCGCTCGTCGAGCGTCCGGGCGAATTCGCCGATCAACAGGTCCGCGGCAGCGGTCATCGGTGGTCTGCGGCCGATCCATCCGTGGTGGCCCCGTTATTTCGGGCTTAAAACCCACGAGCCAACCATGATGGCTCATCAATAAGGGTCATCAACCCACGAGCGAGCAGTCTAGCGGCCGCACAAGAAAGTGCAAGCACGTGGGGCGAGCGTCTCGCTTGCCGAAAGTTGGGGCTCTCCTGGCAACCCGTGGGGCAAGCGTCTCGCTTGCCAGAGAACCGCTGGAATGGCAACCGGGACGGTTGCCCCACTCACTCTTCCGCCATTTCCTTCTTGTAGGCCTTGAGGGCGGCGGCTTCCTTCGAGAGCTTGAACTCGGGGCCGGCCGGGAAGTATTGGATATCGTCCTGCAGGTAGTAGGCGCTGGGGAGCGTCTGCCCCCCCACGTCCACCTGGCAGCCCGTCAACGAAAGTCCTGCGATCCCGAGCACGGCACATCCGACGAGCCGGGCCGACGCGGTGGTGATCGCCGCAGGGGTCGTGGTCAGCGTCGTGGTCTTGGGATGGCGCATGGCGGTGGTTCCTGCATCGCGGGTCGAAAGAGATATCGACCGTCACGACCGGAAAACTTTGAAGAACCGCTACAACCGGCCAGAGCCCAGCCCCCATCTTGCCCAGATTGTTGGGGCGAGTGTGAGGCAAGCGTCCCGCTTGCCGGGGCGCTTCCTGTACAACCTCTGCATGCGCCGCTGCTCGTGCGTGCCGTTCATCGTGTCGGCCGTGATTCTCGTCGCGGTGCCGCCCGTCGCGTTCGCCCAGGTCGTGCTCCAGCCGGGGATGGGCGCGCTGGCCGGCGGGCAGACGGTGCCCACAGCCGCCTACGACACGGCCCTCTCCGCGCTCGCCGCCGGCGATTTCGCCAGTGGCCTCGAAATCGCGTCGCAGGAGTATCGCGGCGGGATCCGCGCGGGCGCGCAACGCTGGATCGATTCGATCGCCGCGGCGATGGTGGTGGGCGAGGCCAACTACGAGCTGGGCCGGTTTCGCGAGGCCCTCGCCGCCTACGACGAGGCGCTGCTGCTTTGGGCGACGCATGCAGAGTGGCTGCTCGCGGTGCAGTTTCCACAGCAGCCGCTCCGCGGCCTCGCGCAGCAGCGCGTGGCCACCTGGGGCCGCAGCCAGCGTCCCACGTCGCCCGGGGCGATCCCCGAGCAGCTCTCCATCCGGCTCGGCGGCGCCGATCCGCAGCAGGTGCTCAAGCAGGGGGGCGTGCTCACGGCGCCGGTCAATTATCCGATCCGCCCGCAGGAGATCGTGCGCGCGCTTGTGATCTCGCTCTATCGCCGCGCCGAGATTCTCGGCGAGCTCGCCCGCGAGGGCGCGGCGCTCGATGGCGCGGCGAAGGCGCTCATCCGCCGCCCCGCGCCGGCCAATCATTGGTCGCAATCGTGGATCGACATCGCGCTCGGCGTGGCCCAGTGGACGCAGGGCAAGCCCGACCAAGCCATGCCGCTCTTGAACCGCGGCCTGATCGCGGCCAACCAGTTCGACCATCCGCTCACGGCCTGGGGGCTGATCGTGCTCGGCCGGATCGCCCTCGATGCCGACCAGCCCGGCGCCGCGTTCAAATACTTCGAGGAGGCCACCTACTCCGCCGCCGACTATGGCGACGCCCGGGCGCTCGAGGAGGCCTTCCGCTGGGCGTTCACCGCCCACATGGCCACGGGCTCCGGCGGCCTGCCGCCGCTGTTCAACACCGCCGCCGAGTGGACCCGGGGGGTGCTCCCCGCGCTGCGTGCCCGGCTGCTCGCGATGCTCGCCGAGGGGCTCGCCGTGTCGGGCAGCCTTCGCGAGGCATCGGCCGCGCTCGACGAGATCGACGGCCGGCTGCTCCGCGCCGACTTCGGCCGCGGAGCCTGCGGCGTCCAGGCCGCCTACGCCGCGGCGCTGATCGCCTACCGCTCCGGCGAGATCACCGCCGGCGACGCCGACCTCGAGCGGGCGCTCGCGCTCGCCCAGCCGCGCACGCCGCGGCTGTTTCAGACCGCGCGGCTCGTGGAGCTCGTCACGGGCGGCGCGACCACCATCTCCGACCGCCAGGCCGACGCGCTGTTTACAAAACTCCTCGGCGATCCTGCGCCGCGCGAGTTCACGCTCGATCCCACGGGCACGCTCGCCGCGCTCACGGCGCCGCGGCACGACGCATTCGAGGTCTGGCTCGGGCCCGCATTCCGCCGTGGCCACGATGCGTTTCTGGCTGCGGGCGAGGCCCGGCTGCGCAGCCGCTGGCTGTCCGCCCAGCCGCTCGGCGGGCGCCGCACCGCGATCGAGTCGCTCGTCGCCGCCAATCCCGAATCGTTGCCCCGCCCCGCAGCCGCCCGCCGCGCCGCGCTGCTCGCCCGCCATCCGGCCTTCGCCCGTGCGCTCGACGAGGGCGCGAAGCTCCGCCCCGCGCTCACGGCCGCCCTCGCCGCGCCCGCCGACGCCGGCGCGAAGGCCGCCTGGGAGGCGTTCGGCGCGGCCGCCCGCGAGCAGCGGCAGTTCGTGGCGGCGCTCGCCGCCGGCCGCGAGCCGACCACGCTCGAGTTTCCGCCGCTCGAGGCGCCGGCCGACGTGCGGCGCCGCCTGCCCGACCGGCATCTGATCCTGTCGTTCCAATGGACGGCGGCGGGGCTCGCCGGCGTGCTCGAGTCGAATGCCCGCGTCGCCACGTGGCAGGTGAAGCAGCCCGGCGCCCTCGCCAAGGAGATCGCGGCCCTCGTGAAGGCGATCGGGATCGTCGATGCCGTGGCGCCGGTGTCCACCGAGCGGCTCCTCGCCGCCGACTGGCGCGAGAGCGCCGCGCAGGTGGAGCGGCTCTTGTTCGGCAACTCGAAGATCAACCTCGGGGTCAACGTGGAGGAGCTCGTGATCGTGCCCGACGGGCTGCTCTGGTATCTGCCGTTCGAGCTCCTGCCCGTCGGCTCGGCCCGCGATGCCGCTGACGATCCGGCGCGATCCGCGGAGGAGGGCAAGCTCCTGCGCGATGCCTGCCGCGTGCGCTATGCTCCCACGCGCAGCCTCGCCGTGCGGTCGTTCGAGCCGGCGGCCGCCGACGGCCTGCTCGGCATTCATGCCGTGCGGCTCTCGCGCCGCGACAGGCCCGAGGTGGCCGCGGATGTCGTCGCCCGGTTCGCTGCATCGTTCGACCGCGTCGTGCCCCTCGCCGCGGCGGGCTCTGCGCTCTTCGGGGCCTCGCTCTGCGAGAGGCTCGTGCTCGCCGACGAGCTCGGCGGCGAAGGCCCGATCGCGGAGCGGCCGCTCGCGATCGCGGTGGGGGGCAAGCCCGCGTTCACGTTTGGCGACTGGCTCGGGGCGCCGCCGAAGCGGCCGCGGATCGTGATCGTGCCGGGGATGCAGACGGAGATGGCCGATGGCCTGGCGAAGCCGTCGGCCCGCCCGGGAGACGACCTGTTCATCGCGGCCACCGATCTGCTGGCTGCGGGGGCCCGCACGGCGGTCGTGAGCAGGTGGCGCGTGGGGGGCAAAGTGAGCGTCGATCTGGTCGAGGAGTTTCTGCGCGATCTCGATGCCGCGCCGGCTGCCGATGACGCGGCGATTCCGCCGGCGAGCCCGGCCGAAAGTTGGCAGCGAGCCGTGGCCGTGGTCACGGCGGAGGAGCCTGATGTCTCGCGCGAGCCGCGCGTGAAGCAGTCGCCCGGCGACGTGCTCGCGGACGCGAAGGCGCCGTTTTTCTGGGCCGGCTACGCGCTCATCGACTGCGGGCCGGGGAAGCATGCCGAGCCTGCGGCGCCGCCGCCCGCCGCACAGCCTCCCGCTCCCGAACGGGCCGCCCCATGAGTGCGCTGGCGGATGGCCTCTTCGCCGGCGACGCCGCCGGCTTCGCGGTGCTCGCGGTGGTCACGTTCGTGGCGGCGGCAGTCAACTCCGTCGCCGGGGGCGGCACGATCCTCACGTTTCCCACGCTCGCGGCGATCCTGCCCCCCGATCCGGGCCGGCTCGTCATCACCAACGCCACGAGCACGATCGGCCTCTGGCCCGGGGCCGTGTCGGCGGCGTGGGCCTACCGCGGCGAGCGCGAGGGGCAGCCGCCGTTTGCGCGCTGGCTCATGGTGCCGAGCGTCGCGGGCGCGCTCGTCGGGGCGTGGCTCGTGGTGGTGCTGCCGCCGGCGTGGTTCGCGGCGATCGTGCCGTGGCTGATCCTCGTGGCGGCGGTGCTCTTCGCCTTGCAGCCGCAGATCGTCGGGCTCGCGGCGCGGCTGCGCGGGGCGAGCGGCGCACGCGCCGGCTCGGAAGCCGCGGCGAATCTCCCTGCGGCATGCATCCTGCAGTTTCTCGTCGCCGTGTATGGCGGCTACTTCGGCGCCGGTATCGGCATCCTGATGCTCGCGATGCTCGGGCTTCTCGGCCTCGGCGACATCCACCGGCTCAACGCCGTGAAAAATGTGCTCGGCATGGTCGTGAATGGCGTCGCGGCGATCTTCTTCGCCATCGGCTCGTTCGCCGGGTCGCACGCCGTCTCGTGGCCGCACGCGGCGGTGATGGCGGCCAGCGCCGTCGGCGGCGGCCTCGCCGGCGCGCTCATCGCCCGCCGGTTGCCAGCCCGAATCGTGCGCCGCGCCGTCGCCCTCATCGCCTTCGCCCTAGCGGGCTATTATTTTGCGACATGACCATGCTCGTTGAAACGCTCGATCTCACGAAGCGGTATGGCGCGTTTACGGCGCTTGATCGCTGTTCGTTTGGCGTGCTCGAGGGGGAGATCTTCGGGCTGCTCGGGCCGAATGGGGCCGGGAAGACCACGCTCCTGCGGCTTTTGCTCGGCTTCATCCGGCCCACGTCGGGATCGGCCAGCGTGGCGGGGTTCGACTGCGTGGCCGAGTCGCTCGCCGTGCGGGCCCACACGGCCTACCTTCCCGGCGAGGCCCGGCTGTTTCGCCGGATGAACGGCTTCCAGACGCTCGACTTCTTCTCGGATCTGCGCCGCGACTGCCGGCGCGACCGGGCCGCCGAGGCGGCCCGCCGGCTCGATCTCGACTGCTCCCGCCAAGTGGCCCGGATGAGCACCGGCATGCGGCAGAAGCTCGCGCTCGCCGTCGTGCTCGCCACCGAGGCCCCGCTCACGATCCTCGACGAGCCCACGGCCAACCTCGACCCCACCGCCCGGGCCGAGGTGCTCGCGCTCGTGCGCGAGGCGCGGGCCGCGGGCCGCACCGTGATCTTCTCGTCGCACGTGCTCTCGGAGGTCGAGACCACGTGCGACCGCGTGGCGATCGTGCGGGGCGGGCGGCTCGTCCACGAGCAGTGCATCGCCGACGTGCGCCGCAGCCACCGGATCACGGCCCGGCTCGCGGGCGAGTGGGACGCGATCCCGGCGGAGCTCGAGGCCCATGCCACGCTCGTCTCGCGGCGCGAAGGCCGCGTGGTGCTCGAGTCGGGCGACTCGCTCGCCCCGCTCCTCGGCTGGCTGGCCACACTCCCGCTCCACGAAGTGCAGATCGAGCCGGTGGGC
>CAZDTC010000021.1:0-17134 GCA_964508125.1 uncultured Candidatus Kuenenia sp. | reverse complement strand
CGGGCAACCGCAACTTCGAGGGCCGCGTGAACCCGCTCGTGAAGGCCAACTGGCTCGCGAGCCCGCCGCTCGTCGTCGCCTACGCGCTCGCCGGCACGACCGACATCGACCTCGCCCGCGAGCCGATCGGCAAGGGCAAGGACGGCAAGGATGTGTTTTTGAAAGACATCTGGCCGACGGCCGACGAGGTGCGCGAGACGGTGACCGCGTGCGTGCAGCCGGCGCAGTTCCAGGCCCGCTACGGCAACGTGTGGCAGTCGAACCCGCGCTGGAACGCCGTGCCCACGAGCACGGGCGAGCTCTACGACTGGGATGTGACGAGCACCTACATCCAGGAGCCGCCGTTCCTCGCCGATCTCACGCGCACGCCGCAGCCGCCCCAGAGCGTGCGCGGGGCCCGCGTGTTGCTGGCGCTCGGTGACAGCGTGACCACCGACCACATCTCGCCCGCCGGCAGCATCGCCAAGACGAGCCCTGCCGGAAAATATCTGATCGAGCACGGCGTGCCCCCTGCCGACTTCAACAGCTACGGCGCCCGCCGCGGCAACGACCGCGTGATGACCCGCGGCACGTTCGCCAACATCCGGATTCGCAACCTGCTCGTGCCGGGCACCGAGGGGGGCGTGACACGGCTCCTCCCTGGCACGGAGGTGATGCCGGTGTATGACGCGGCGGTGAAATACAAGGCCGCAGGCACGCCGCTCGTCGTGCTCGCCGGCGCGGAATACGGCACCGGCAGCTCGCGCGACTGGGCCGCCAAGGGCACGATGCTCCTCGGAGTTCGGGCCGTGCTCGCCACGAGCTTCGAGCGCATCCACCGCTCGAACCTCGTCGGTATGGGCGTGCTTCCGCTCGTGCTGCCGGAGCCGTGGCAGCAGCTCGGGCTCACGGGAGAGGAGACGTTCGACATCCCGTTCGAAGCTCTCGCGCCGCGGGTGAGTGTGGTCGTCAGGGCCACGCGGCCCGACGGCACAGTGAAGCAGATCCCCTGCTTCGTGCGGATCGACACGCCCGTCGAGCTCGACCAGTTCAGGGCGGGCGGCATCCTGCCGTTCGTGCTGCGGAAGCTGCTCGCAGTCTGATCGCGACCGCTGCGATCGGTGTGTACGGCGGCGCTTGCGCAGGCCACACAGTTTTCCAATCGCGATGGTTCTGCGGCGAAACGCGTGCCGGCAGATGACACCCGCACGCGGGCAGGATGCGTTCCGCTGGTTCGAGGCAGGCTCGTTTTGATACATTGCGTTCCACCGAGGCCCGCGGGAATCGGGCCCATTCACTCGATCAGTGTGCGACGTCGCCTCGTGTGTGACGCTCGTCCACGAAGGAGGGAGTTTTCGTGGCCAGCACAATTGCAACCGATCCACCGTCACCGGCAGCCCGCGTGGAACCTCGGGCCCACTCCAGATCGGTGATCGCGAGGCTCGTGCTCGACGAACTTGCGCGGGTGCAGCCGCCGGCGAAGCGCAGCCGGCTCGTGCCCACGACGACGTTCGACGAGGCCGGGATCGATCCGATCGGCTTCCTCGACGCCGTCAGCCGGATCGAGGGCCTCTACCAGATGCGGTTTCGCGACGAATGGCTGACCGGAATCCGCACCTGCGGCGACCTGATCGAGTGCGTCTCCGAACACATGTTCGATGCGGCCGACCGCACGGGGGGCGAGCCGTTTCCGGAGTGCGCCGCGCTCGAGGAGCGGCTGGCCGCGCTCGAGACGGCCGGCCTCGACGACCCGTTCCTGCTCGCCAACGAGCAGGTGCGGCAGCGGACGGCCCGCATCGCCGGCCGCGACGTGATCAGCTTCACCAGCTTCGACTACCTCGGCCTGGCCGGGCATCCGGACGTGAAGCTGGCCGCAAAGGAGGCGATCGATCGATTTGGCACGAGCGCCTCCGCGAGCCGCATGGTGGGGGGCAACAACACGTTGCTGGACTCGCTGGACGAAGAACTCGCCGCGTTTCTCGGCACCGAACGGGCCGTCGTGTTTCCCTGCGGCTATGGCACGAACGCATCCGTTTTCAATCATCTGTTTGGCGAGGGCGACCTGATCCTCTACGACGAACTCGCCCACAACAGCATCATGCAGGGTGCCAACGCCTCGAAGGCGGGCAAGCGGTCGTTCCGTCACAATGACCACGCCCAGCTCGACGCCCTCCTCCGCGACCTGCGGCCCCAGTATCGCCGCGTCGTGGTGGCGATCGAGGGCGTCTACAGCATGGACGGCGACTACCCCGACCTGCCGCGATTCATCGAGGTGAAGAAGCGGCACGACGCGCTGCTTTACGTCGACGAGGCCCACTCGCTCGGCACGATGGGCCCGGGCGGCCGCGGGATCTGCGAGTTTTTCGGGGTCGACCCGGCCGAGGGCGATCTGTGGATGGGCACGATCAGCAAGGCCCTCGGCGCCGGCGGTGGCTATCTTGCGGGCCGCGAGCGGATCGTCCGCTACCTCGGCTACACCACCCCGGCCTTCGTGTTTTCGACGGCCTGCTCGCCGCCCAACGCCGCCGCGGCCTTGGCCGGCCTCCAGGTCATCCAGCGCGAGCCGTGGCGGGTGACGCGGCTGAGGGAGCGGTCGGAGCTGTTTCTGAAGCTCGCCCACGATTGCGACCTCGACACGGGCGCGAGCAGCGACACGCCCGTGATCCCGATCATCCTCGGCAGCTCGACGCGGGCGATCCGCGTGTCGCAGCTGCTCCTGGAGCGGGGCATCAACGCCCGCCCGATCCTCTATCCCGCCGTCCGCGAGTCGGCGGCCCGGGTGCGGTTTTTCCTCACGGCGGAGCACACCGAAGACCAGATCGTGCGCGCGGTCGAGACGCTGGCCGACGTCGTCCATGAAACCCGCGCGTAACCCGGGGCAAGCGTCCCGCTTGCCATGCCGATGTGAGACAGGCCTCAGCCTGTCATACGGGCGCGTGACGGTTGTGCGGGCCGCCTCGGAATTCCTCGGGGCGTGACGCTGCGATCGCCGACGTCCCGGGAGGGTTTGTCGTCAGGGGGGAGGTCGATGGCACGGGGGCCGAGCATCGCGATTGTCGCTGCGCCGAAGGACTTTTGCGGGCACACGGGCGTCATTCAGCGCAACGCGATCGCGAGCTGGCGGCAGCTCGGGGGCGACGTCGAGATTCTGCTCGGGGGCGATGCAGCAGGGCTGGCGGATGTGGCCAGAGCCTCGCGGGCCGTGTGCCTCGGGCCGCTGGCAGCGGGCGTCGATGGGCCGCCGCGGGTCGACGACCTGTTTGCCAAGGCACGGGCGGCCACGCGGGCCCATCTCCTCGCCTACGTCAATTCCGACATCATGCTCATGCCCGACTGGCTCACGGCGGTGCGGCGCGTCGCGGATGCGATCCCCGGCGACCTGCTCGTGATCGGCCGGCGCACCGACCTCGACGTGATGGAGGCGATCGAGATGGCCGATCCGCTCGCGAGGATCGATCTGCTCGATCGTGTCGCACGGCTGGGCACACCGGCCGCCCGCGTCTGCAAGGACTACTTCGTGTTTCGCCGCGACGCGGCGTCGCGCGTTCCACCGTTCACGCTCGGCCGTGCGTTCTGGGACAACTGGATGGTGCACGATGCCCGTGCGCGAGGCGTGCCCGTCGTCGATATCACGGCCTGTGCCACGGCCGTGCACCAAAATCACGACTATGCCCACCTCACCGGCGGCCGACTTTCAGCGTATCTCACGAGCCCCGGTGCGCAAGTCAATCGCCGGCTGGCCGGGGGTAGTCGAATGATCACCGGAGCGACGGCATCGTGGCGGCTCCTTGCCGCGGGCACGATCGTGCCCGCGCGATGCTCGGCTCTGGCCGCCTTCATGGCCGACCTGCCGCGATTCTTCGGCCTGACGGCGGCCGTGGTGGCATCGGGCGTGGCGGCCCATGTGCGTCAGGCGACGGTGCGAGCGGGCGCGCCCTCGCGGGCGAGCGTCGGCCAGGCCAGCGGCGTGGCCCCGAAGATGCCGTCGCGCCAGGCGGCCTGATACCGTCGCACGAACGTGTCGGTCACGACGAGGAGCGCCGGCAGGAGCACGAGTTCGGCGAGCGTCGCGGCGGCCACTGCCGCACAGGCGAGCCGACCGAATCCCGCAAGCGAGGGCACCGAGCTCACCATCACCGCTGCGAAGCCCACGGCGAGCACGAGCCCGCCGAGCACGATCGGGTTGCCCGTCTCGGCGATCGCCCGACGGATTGCTCCGGCGATCGGCACGCCTTCGCGCCGATGCCGTGACACCGCCGAGAGCACGTGCACGGTGTCGTCGACGGCGAGGCCGAGGCACACGTTGAACACGATCACCGTCGCTGGATCGAGCGCCCGGCCGGAGCCCACGACGACCGCCGCGATCACCGCCAGCGGAAACACGTTCGGCACGAGGCTCACGAGGCCCGCCAGCGGCGAGCGAAAAGCCAGTGCCAGAATCGAACCGATCACAGCGACTTCGAGGAGCAGGCTCGCGCCCAGGTCGCGGACGAGTTGGCGAATGTTGCGAGCCGATACGACCGACATTCCCGAGAGCGTGAACTCCCACCCCGGCCGCTCGTCGGCGAGCGTTCTGAGCCGGCTCTCCAGCCCCGCGTAGACGCCCTCGAGGGTGCGCGACCCGAGGTCGGCGACGCGGGCCCGGATGATCGCCATCCGCGCCGTGGGGTCGACCAGTTCTTCGAGGTCGGCGGCATCGAGCCGCTGTCGCGCCCGGTCGGGCAGCGGCGCAGCAAGGGTGGCCAGCGACAGCGGCGGTGCGAGCCGACCATCGGCCTCGATCGCCCGATGGGCCGCGACGAGCGCGTTGATCACGGCGGCGTCGCGCCACTCGACGCCCGCGGGCCAGCGGACGAGCACGTCGATCCCTGAAGCACCGCCAAACTCACGATCCACCTGCTCGAGCGCCCGTGACGACGACGCTCCGCGCGGCAAGGCATCGACGACACGGTTGTCGGCATCGAGCCACGTGCCGCAAAGCGCGAGGAGCAGCGTTGCGGCCACGCCTGCCGCCGCGATCGGCTTGGCGTGACGGAGCGACAGCGCCGTGAGCCACGCGGCAAGCCGGCCGGCCGGCCTCCACGACCTGCCGAGGTGCATCCCCCGGCAGAACGCCGTGGTGGCCAGCAGCGGCGTGAGCAGCGTGACGGCGAGAAAGCTCGCCACGGCGCCGGCGGCCGCCGCGATCCCGAACAGGCGCACCGCCTCGACTCGCGCCGCGGCGAGCGAGGCGAAGCCGATCGCCGTGACGAGGCTTGTGAGGCCGCAGGCCGCGCCGATCCGCTGCATCGCGCCGGCCGACGCCGACAGGGCGTCCACGCCGCGCCGCCGTGCGCGGCGCATGTCTTCGATGAAGTGGATCGAGTCGCAGGTGCCCACGACGAGCGCCAGCGACGGCACCACGCTCGTGAGGATGTTCACAGGCACACCGCACAGCCCGACGATTCCCATCGCCCACACGGCCCCCACGAACGGCGGCACGCAGGCCACCATCGTGGAACGCAGGCTGCGGGCCGCCGTGGCTGAGAGCACGAAGGCGAGCGCCAGCCCCAGTGAGTTGAACAGCAGCATGTCGCGACGGAGCGCCTGCGAGGCATGGTGGCGCAAGGGTGGCAGGCCGGTGAGCTCGAGGTCGAGCGCCGCGCCGCTTCGGCGCGCAGCCGCGAGCGCCGCCTCGATCCCCTCGAGGGCCGGCCCGAGGCCCGAGGCACTGTTCGCCGCCTCGTCGAGGCGCACGAGCACGAGTGACGATGCGGCGTCGGCGGAGAGCAGGTGGCCGGCCACGAAGGGGTGGTTGACGGCGCGATCCCGCGCGGCCGTGCGGGCTTGCAGATCGAGCGGCCCACCGGTGCGCGGGATCACCGGCAGGAGGGCGCCGGCCACGCCCTGCCGCCGGACGTCGAAGATCGACCGCACCTCGGCCACCCCCGGCACCACCGCGAGGGCGGCTGAGAGATCGCGCAATTCGGCGAGCGGACGCTCGTCGAACACGTCGCCGGAGAGGGCCGTGGCCCGCACGATGCAGTCGCGGTCCGGGGCGCCGAATCGGGCGGCCACCTCGTCGATGAGCTGAAAGTCGGAGACGTTGTCGCGGAGCAGGGACCGCAGGTCGTCGTCGAGCCGCAGCCGGGAGATGCCCAGCGCCGCGACTGCCGTCAGGCCGACGACGAGGGCGAGCACGGCCCCGGGCCAGCGTCGGGGCCGACCGGCAGGAGATGCCGTTCCGTCGGATCCACGATCCACCCGCGACAGGCCAGCGCTCCGCAGCGGCAGGGGATCGCGGCGTCGGCCGGCCAGCAGTAGTCGATCGAGAGTTCCTCTCCCGGCTCGATGGAACGGATCGTCTGCAGCCACAGCCGGTCTTCCTGGAGGCCCTTGTCTTCGTCGAACCAATAGAAAAGTTCGCAGTTCGGATCGCAACTGTGGTTCACGAATCGCAAGGGCGCGGCCGGTTCCAGCAATCTGCCGGTCGGCAGTTCCATGCAATACGAGGGGTCGGCGGGGTGATCGTCGAGCACGTCCCCCTTGATCTCAGCGATCACGGTGCCGGAACGAAGCCGTCGGGCGGCGAACACGCCCTGCCCGACGTGCGTCGGGCCGACACGGACGAGTCTTTTGAGTCGCTCACGATTCGATTCGAGGACGGCGGTGGGCTTGGAACTCATGGTGCGAAGCCGAACTGTACCGGGGCAGGATTCGAGGAGTCAACGGGCCGGAGCGTTCCGCGACCGCGGCGCGGGTTTGCGACGACCGCACGATCAGGCCGCCAGCGTGTCCCTGATCCGCTCGAGGAGTTTCTTCGTGGCCAGGATCCCTTCGGGCTCGGAAAGGGCGGCGCCCTCATACTCGATCCCGACCCAGCCGTGGTAGCCCGCCGCCATCACGAGCCGCAGCATGCGCTCGTAGTCGGTGCGCACCTCGTTGCCAGCCTCGTCGAACTCATGGCTCTTGGCGCTCACACCCTTGGCGAAGGGCATCAGTTCCTCGACGCCGCGGTAGCGGTCGTAGTCGTGGAAGTTGCCGAAGTCGGGGAGCGTGCCGCAGTTCGGGCGATTCACAAACTTCATCACGCCGGCGAGCCACTCGCCGTTGCTCGAGAGCCCGCCGTGGTTCTCCACGATCACGTTCATTCCGAGCTGACCGGCGAACTCCGCAAGCCGCGCCAGGCCGTCGGACGCGAGCTTCTGCTGCTCCTCGTAGGAGCCCTTGCTCGCCGCGTTGACGCGGATCGAATGGCAGCCGAGCCGCTTCGCCGCCTCGACCCAGGGAAAGTGGTTTTCAATCGCCTGCGTGCGGGCCTTGTCATCGGGATCGCCGAGGTCGCCGAGGCCGTCGCACATCACGAGCACGTTCGTCACGCCTTCGTCCGCCGACCGCTTGGCGAGTTCGGCGATGTAGTCGGAATCCCCCGCCTTGTCCTTGAAGAACTGGTTGACGTATTCCACGGCCTCGATGCCGAATTCGCGCCGAGCGGCCTTGGGGAAGTCGAGGTTGTCGAGCTTGCCCGCGAACAACGCCTTGTGGAGCGACCACTCCGCGAGCGAGATCTTGAACGGAAGCGGCTTCGCGGGCGGTTCGCCCTGGGCATCGAGGCCGCGCGTGGCGACGAGGCCGGCAGCGGAGGCGGCGGCAGAGAGCCACGAGCGGCGGGAGAGCGGGTGGACGTGGGGCATGGGCTGGATCCTCAGTGCTCCGGACGAATATAGCGGCGCGTCGGCAGGTATGCCGCCACCGGTAGGAAACAGACGGCCGCCGTCAGCATCGCGCCGGCGAACAGGAGATAGTAGGAGGTGCCCGTGACGAGCGGCTGCCCGTCGGCCCCCGTGGTGAGCCAGTTGACGGCCGCCGCCAGCAGGTTGCCCGCGGAAACGCTCAATAAATAGAGCCCCATCACGATGCTCTTCAAGGCCAGCGGGGCCTGCGTGTAGGAAAACTCGAGGCAGGTCACGCTCACCATGATCTCGGCGGCGGTGAGCACGGCGTAGGCCGCGATCTGCCAGCCGATCGTCGGCCGCCCCCCGGCCTCGATCCGCCATTCGGCCGCGGCGATGATCGCGAACGACGCGGCGGCGAGAAACAGCCCCAGTGCGATCCGCGCTAACGGCGGAAAGGGCACGACCCGCTCCACGGCCGGCCAGATCACCGACGAGAACAGCGGGATGAAGGCCAGCACGAGCAGCGGGTTGACGGCCTGGATCTGCGAGGGAAGCCAATCGATGCCGGCGAACGAGCGGTCGAGCCTGGCGGCCTGGAGCACCCACGACGACCCGGTCTGATCGAAGAGCGCCCAGAACACCGCCACGAACAGATAGACGAGCGTGAGGCGACCGAGCGCCCCGCGGGCCTCCGGGCCGAAGGCCTCGCGCAGGGCCCCGAGCCCCGCGGGGGGCACGTGCACGAACGAGTGCCGGCCCATCCAGAAGATCAGCGTGGCCGCCGCCATGAACAGGCCCGGCACGCCGAACGCCCACCCGGGGCCGAACCGCTCGAGCAGCCACGGCGTGAGCAGGCTCGAGACGAACGCCCCGAGGTTGATCGCGAAGTAGAACCAGCTGAACACGCGCGGCAGCAGCGCCTCGTTCGTCGGCCCGAACTGGTCACCGACGTGGGCCGACACGCAGGGCTTGATGCCTCCGGAGCCGACGGCGATGAGCGCGAGCCCTGTCGCCAGCCCCGCCCGCGTCTCGTCGATGGCGAGGGCGGCATGCCCCGCACAATAGACGAGCGAGAGCAGCATGATCGTCGGATACTTCCCGAGGAAGAAGTCGGCAACGATCGCCCCGACGATCGGGAAAAAATACACCGCCGACGAGAACGCGTGGTACCAAAACTTCGCCTCCCCCTCGTTCATCGGCGCCGGCGTCCCGTCGCGACCGGCCAGGAGCGTGGTCATGAACACCACCAGGATCGCCTTCATGCCGTAGTAGCTGAAGCGTTCGGCGGCCTCGTTGCCCACGATGTAGGGCACGCCGGGTGGCATGCCCGGCGTGGGGAGGGGGCTCGTGCGGTAGACGGCGCTGCCTGGCATGGGGCATGGATCGCTGGCGGGTCGTAATCCGGTCGGCAGCATGGATGATGCCGGGCCGAAACGCAATCCAGCGTGGGGCAAGCGTCCCGCTTGCCGTAGGACAGGCTTCAGCCTGTCCTGCCTCAAACTCGCCTCCCCAGTTGGGATGTATGCCCCGCGCTCCTGCGGTTTCGTGCACAATGGGCTCATGGCTTCCTCTTCGATTCCACAAGCCCCCGGTCCGCCCCGTGCTGCCGGCCTGCTCGTCGTCACGGTCGACCGCCTGCCGGCGTGGATGCTTTCCACGTGGGGCGCCACGTGGGTGTCGTCGCCCGCGTTCGACGGCCTCGCGGCCGCCGGTGTGGCGCTCGATCGGCTGATCGCGACGGGGGTCGATCCACACGAGACACTCGCCGACCTGATGCAGCACGGCCGCGTGTGGGAGGCGGCCCGGGCGCGCGGCTGGCCGGCTGTGATCGTCACCGACGATCTCCGACTGCCGGAGCGGCCAGCCGGCGTGAATGTGGTCGAGGTACCGGCGGCGCCGACGGATCAGCCCGCGGATGACGACTCGGCCACGAATCTCGGCCGGCTGTTCACGCAGGCATGCGACGTGGTGGCGGCCGGGCGGCACCGGCTCGTGTGGTGCCATGCCGGGAGCCTCGGGGTGGCGTGGGACGCCCCGCTCGGCCTCCGCGAGTCGTATGTCGATCCGGAGGATCCGCCGCCCCCGTCCGGAGCCGCGGTGCCCTCGTTTGCGGTCGACGCCGGGACCGACCCCGATGTCGTGATGGGATGCCGCCAGGCATTCGCCGGTCAACTGTCGCTGCTCGACGCGTGCCTCGGCCAGCTGCTCGCTGCCGTGCGCTCGCTCGAGCCCGCGTGGGCGATCGCCGTGGTCGGCCTCCGCGGCATGCCGCTGGGCCTGCATGGGCACGTCGGTCCGCTCGCGGCGGGCGACACGAGTGGCAGGCCATTCAGCGAATGGGTGCATCTGCCGGCGATCCTCGCGTCTGCCGATGGCGCGATGGCGGGCCAGCGGTTTGGCGGGCTCACGACCCCGGCCGACGTGGGAGCCACCCTCGCCGATCTCGCGGCGTCGCCATCGGCTGCGTGCGCTTCGGCGCCCGGTGACGATGGCCGCAGCCTGATCGGTCTGTTCGTCGACTGGAGCCACGAGCCGCGCGAACGCGTGATCGTGGCCGCGGGTGACGAGCGGGCCATCGTGACGAATGAGTGGCACCTCGTCGTGGCCCGGTCGCCGGAGGGAGAGCGGGTGGGGCGTCTGTTCGCGAAGCCCGACGACTTTTTCGAACTCTCCGACGTGGCCGATCGCTGCCGGGCCGTGGCCGACGAACTCGCCGCCGTCCTGTAGGTGCAGATTGTCGAGGCCGGCTGCACGCCGGGCAAAAGCGCCGTTTGCCCAGCCCGCGGCGGCCGCTACCATCCCCGCCCCTTGCAACCTCCCATGGGCGGACCGAAACCGAACCACGTCGCCGACGTCGTGTGCCGGGCCTTGCCCTGCGCCGCCCGGGCGGTGTTCGCGATCGCCGCAGTGACGGCGACCGTGACGGCGACAGCCGCAGCCACGGAGCCCGCGCCGCCGCCCGTGAGGCTGCGGGTCTCGTGGGGAGGCGGAAAGCCGGCGGCCCGCATGGGGCGGATCGAGCTCGTCGACCCCGGCACCGCACCCGATGCCACCGACTGGCGGCTTCTCTCGAGCGATCCGCTCGCGCTTTCGACCATGCACGACGCCGCCGGCACGATTGCCATTCACGAGCCTCGCGGGCTCGACA
The DNA here is from genome assembly GCA_964508125.1 of uncultured Candidatus Kuenenia sp. Taxonomy (GTDB): domain Bacteria; phylum Planctomycetota; class Planctomycetia; order Pirellulales; family UBA1268; genus RGVT01. The sequence goes on along the minus strand of CAZDTC010000021.1, from coordinate 6,352 downwards.
TGAACGGCGTGGAGATCGCCGTCGCCGACTGGCGCCGGGCCAGGTTGCGGGTGCGCCTCGCGCGGAGCGAGGCCGGCGACGCGCCGGTGGTGTTCGACGGTCTCGTGGCCGGCCTGCTCGCCGGTGGGGTGCAGCAGTCGCTCGATGCCGAAGGCAATCGGCTCTCGATTGCGCGGGCGCCCGGCGACGAACTGCGCGTGGCGTTCGTCCCGGGTGAGTCGGCGGTGCGCCGAACCGGCGATGCCGTCACGCTCCTCGTGCATCCGCTCCTCTCCAGCCAAGTCGCCACAGGCGGGGTGTATGACCTGAAGGTGCGCGTGCGCCGGTCGGGTGCGGCGGTGGACAGCCATGCCCAGACGATTCCAGTCGAGGAGCAGCCCGGCGCCGCCTCGGACGTCCGCGAGTTCGGGCCACTGCGACTGACGGTGCCGCTGCCGCAGGATGAGGGCGGCGCCGACATCGACCTCGAGCTCGTCGAGCGCGGAAGCAGCCTGCGCTGGTCGCGGGCGGCAGCGAGCCGCACCATCCAGGTGGTCGCGGTCGCCGACGCTGCGGCCGAGCCGGCCGCGACGGAATGGCGCCTCGTGTATGAGCTCGATCCCGGCAGCCCCAAGCTGCTCGAGCGGCTGCGCAGGCTTCCCGGCATGGGCCTGCCGTCGTTGCCGCTCCCGGCCGTGTCGCTGCCGAAACTGCCGCGGTCGTCATTCGCGCTGCCCAAGGTGCCGTTGCCGACGCCCTCCCTGCCGAACGTGCCGTTGCCCCACGTTCCAATGCCCAAGCTGCCGACGGTCGGCTCGATGGTGCCCCGGATGACGGGCCTGCTCGCCGTCGGCCACTCGGCGCTCGAGATCCACGAACTGGGCCCGATGCTCCGCCTGCCGCCGGCCGACGACGGACCGGCGTGGGAAGGGCTCGCGCTGCCGGCCGGCGAGCCGGGCATGCCGCACCTGGTGGAGATGGAGTATCCGCTCGACCAGGAGATGGTGCTCGGCCTTGCGGTTCTCGAGGAAGTGGATGGCGGGGTGCGGGCCACCGCGACGAGCGGGGTCGACACGCGGCCGCCGCTGATCGACGAAGGAGAGTGGCAGCGCCGGATCGGCACGCGACGATTCGTGTTTTGGCCGCGCACGCGGGCGCCGCTGCTCGTGATCACGAACCTGTCGGCCCGTTCGCCCGCGATGTTCGGCAAAGTGCGTCTGTTGGCGGGGCCTGTGGCCGTCGCGGCACGACAGCGGCCTGCCGATGGAACGCGGCGCTTCTACCTGCACATGGTCGAGCCCGACTTCGCGCCGTTTGGTGCTTCGGGCAGGATCGACACGGCATCGGGCCGTGTGGTCGCCGATTGGGACGCGTTTCTCGGAGGTGTGCGCCGCTCGGCCGACTGGGCGATCGCGCAGGGGGCCGCGGGAATGCTCGTCGGCGTGTATGCCGACGGGGCCGCGGTCTGGCCGACGTCGCGCGGGGAGCGCTCGCCACGCTGGGATAGCGGCGGATCGTTCGCCGGCCGGCTCGACCCCGAGCCGAAGGATGTGCTCGACCTGCTCTGCAGGGTGTGCGCAAGGGAGCGGCTCGGGGTCGTGCCGGCCGTCGTGTGCAACGGCCCCGTGCCTGCGCTCGACGGGCTGCTCGCAGCCGGCGATGGTTCCGCGGCCGGCGTGGCGACGGTGGGCCGCGACGGCCGCGCGATCGTGACCGATGGCGGCCGCTGCCCGCACTACAACGTTCTCGATCCCCGGGTGCAAGGCGAGGTGGAGGGACTGCTCGCGGAACTGGTGGAGCGACTGCGCACGGCGACCAGTGTCGACGGGATTGCGCTCGTCCTGCCCCACGACGGGTGGCTGCACTGCCCGGGCATTGCCACGGGGCTCGATGATGCGACATTCGCCCGGTTCGTGGCCGTCGCCGGAGCGGATGCGGAGCCGCTCGCGCGGCCCGCTCTCGCAACCACCGATCCAGGCAGGTTCGCCGCCCGGGCGGCGCTCGTGGAGGGGCCTCTTCGCGGCCGCTGGCTCACCTGGCGTGAAGAGATCGTGGCGGCGTTCCATGCCCGCCTGGCCGACATCGTGCGGGCAGGGCGGCCGTCTTGGAGCCTGTACGTCGTGCCGTCGACGCTGTTCGTGGCAGGGCGATTCGCCGAACGCTTCCGTCCGCATCTCGCGCCAGAGCCGCGTGATGCGGATGTGCTCCGCGAGGCCGGGCTCGATCCGGCGCGGATCACGGCCCATGGTGGCGTCGTCTATGTGGCGCCGCACGTGCACGGCGCGGGCGACGATGTGGGTGAGCGTGGCCTCGCCCATCAGGCGAATCGTTCTCTGTCGCTGCTGCGCGGCGCGGCGGGGGCGGCCCGTGCCGGCGTGTTGCTCCTCGAGCAGCCGCGGACGGCCGATCTGCGCGACGCGGTGGCGCAGGCGTCGTTTTCGACGAAGCCGGCCGACCCGGTGGCGATCGTGGCGCCGCCCGGCGGAGTCGACTCGCGTCGGGCCCTGGCGGAATCGCTGATCGCGGTCGATCCGGAGATCGTGTTCGACGCCGGTCTCCTGCATGCTCGCGTAGACGAGAGCGATGCGCGTTCCCGCCAGGCTGTCGGGGTGCTCTCGCCGGGGCGGATGGACATGGTGGCGGTGGCGCCGGCGCCGCTCGTCGTCAGGGCCCGCGAGGGGGAGGCTGGGCTTTGGGTGTCGCTCGTCAACGCCTGCGGCACGCCCTGCCAGGCGGTGCTCGGCGCGGGCACCGCGCCGACGGCCGTCGTGGATGCGGTCACCAAGGCCGGGCTTCCGCTCGGCCCTGCAGGCGAGATCGTGGTGCCGCTCGGAGCCTGGGAAGTGCGCACCGTCCTCCTCGAGGGAGGTGAGCGGTTGTCCGCGGTGCGGGCGGTGCATGATGCGAAGGTGGCGGAGGCCGTCCCTGCGATCCTCGCCGATCTGCTGGCACGGCGGGCGGCCCTCGAGATGCCGGCGCCGCTGGCCGTGCTCGACAATCCGAGTTTCGACCTGCCTCCGCTCGATGGGCTCGTGCCGGGCTGGGAGGTGGTCGAGTCGGCACGGGGGATGCTGCGGCCCGTCGCGGGAAAGCCATCGGAGGGAGGCAAGGGGCTCGCCTTCTCGTCGGACAACGGCCTGGCGACGCTCAGGAGCAATCCCTTCACCGCGCCCGACACCGGTCGCATCAGCATCGCGATGTGGATGCGGGCCGGCAGCGCCGACGTGCAGCCGCCGCTGCGCATCGCCATCGAGGGTGTGCAGGAAGACCGCGAGTTTTACCGCTTCGCGGCGGTGGGGGGTGGCCCCGGTGCGATGCCCCTCTCCGCGGCATGGTCGCAGTTCGTGCTGCAGGTCGACGACCTGCCGACACGTGGCCTCGACGCCTTGCGGGTGCGGCTCGACCTGCTCGGTCCGGGTGCGGTCGAGATCGACGACGTGCGGGTGTTCGACCTGGCCTTCGACGAGTCGCAGCGGGTGCGGCTGTCGAAGATCCTGGCTGTCGCCGACGAGCGTTGGGCCGCGGGCGACGTGGGCGGATGCCTCATCGAACTCGACGGTCCGTGGCCGCGATTCCTGCGGTCGCGCGTGTCGGCCGTACCGGCGGAGATGGCTGCGGGTGCGGCACAGCAGACCGGCGAGTCGGGCGGAGTGGCTCCGGCGCGCAGCGGCGTGATCGACAGGGTTCGCCGCTGGTGGCAGTAGGGCCGGAAACCCGGCGGCCGTGCATTTCGGCCGCTAACCCGCGTCGGTCGTGGGCGTCGACTTGCGGGCGCGGCGGCGCGGCGCCTTCGGCGTCGCCCACTCCTTGGTGAGTTCCTCGAACACCTCCGGCGCTTCGTAGCGGACGACGTCCGAGCCCTCCGGCATCGGCCCGATCAACGAGCGAAACACGGGCGCTCCGCGCAGGTCGAGGTCCGTGCTGCAGTCGTCGACGCCGATCTGCAAGTGGGATCGCAGGATCTGCTCCGGCGAGTCGAAGTCGCGGATCACGAGGGTGCCGTCGGCGGCACGGGTCACGATTCGCCAGGTGTTTTTCTTGGCCATGGGAGGCGTGTGCTCTCGGGGTGCTTCCTGGAGCATCGGCCGGCGGGCGGCCGCATCGCGAACTCCGGGCGATCGGCCTGTCTTTCCCGGCACGTTCCGTGCAGGTGGACTCGGGCGTGCCGGCTCGACTCAGATCGAATGCAGCCGGGCGGGCTGGGGATCGGCCGCGGCCGGTTCATCGTCGGCCACGATGCGGATATCCCACGGTCCGCCGATCGCGTAGGTGACGCCCCGCCAGCGGGTCGACGTGAGCATGAGTGCCCCGAGGAGGGCACCGCCGTAGACGGCCTGGGCCGCGAACGCGCCGCGGATGACGTCGCCAACCTTCGCCGACGGGGTGGCCGACTGCCCGGGGACGGCCTTGCTCACCACGCGCTCGATCCACAGGAAGAGCGTGGGCAGAGAGGCGAAGAACACGGCGAGGCTCACAGCCAGACCGCCGAGCGAGATGGCGTCGCCGCGGGCCATCGCCAGAAGAATCGCGACCACCGTGGCGCTGACTGCGAGCGGCGCCGACAGGCCGAACGCGGCCACCACCGGCCATGCCGGGTGATAGAGCCGCGCGGTGAGCAGCTGGCGGGTGATCCACGGCACGAGCGCCCCGAGCGTCACGTGCTCGCGATTGATGGCGATCAGCGACGGCACAAACGCCACGTGTCGCCCCGTGCGGGCGAGCGTGGCGGTGAGGAGCGTGTCTTCGCAGAACGCGCGGGCCCACTTCTCGCGCAGCCCCGCCGTCGCGAGCAGCCCGGTCTCGATGGCGAGCGTGCCGCCCCAGGGGATGCGGAAGCACACCATCTGCACGAGCGCGCCGGCATTCCAGCCGGCCCGCGTCCACGAGCCGAGCTCGCGGCCGGGCGGAGCATACCAGCGGTTGCCCGTGGCCACGCCGCAGCTCTCGGCGGCGAGCGCCGTGCCGAGCGTGCGGAGCCACGTCGGCGAAGGCACGACATCGGCATCGAGAAACGCCACCATCGCCGTGTCGCGCTCCGCATCGCGCAGCCCCTGGAGCAGGCTCGCGCATTTCAGGCCGCATGTCCCAGGACGCGACATGAGCGGCTCGACGACCACGCGGCAGCGCGGTTTCACGGTCGCGAGCGCCGCCTCGACCTCGGCCCAGGCCGGGTCGGTCCGCGAATCGACGATCACGCGCAGCTCGTAGTCGGGATGATCCTGCTGCACGGCCGCTCGGATCGTGTCGCCGAGAAACGGATCGGAGCCCCGCAGGCAGAGGATGATGCGGCCCGGCGACAGGCATGGGGCGGCGTCTGCGGGGCGGGACGCTTGCCGGCAGATTCGTGCGAACCGGGCCACGAGCACGACCTGCGTGGCCGTGATCACGAGCAGCGCCGCCATGCAGGCGATGTCGAGCGGCGTCATGCGCAGGCCTCCGCGGTGAAAGGTGCGGGCTCCGGGGCCGCATGCTCTGCCGCAGCCGGCAGATGATGGCGGAGGTGTCGCGCGAAGGCGGCCGCGAGGGCCTCGGTGGCGGTGGCGTCGAGGGCGGCACGATCGGTGCGCAGCGTAAACCGCAGGCGTCCGCCGTATTCGACGGCGGCCATGGCGACCGCCGTGCCGCGGCGCAGGGGTGCGAGCGGCTCAACGACGACGAGGGTATGCGGGCCCACCCGCACGAGCCCGGTGCGGCGATCCGCGGCCCGCGAAAAAATTCGGCCGAGGTTCGTGAACAGGGCCGTGGCCGCGGTCGACCGGTCGCCCACAAGCCCCGCGATCCCGCCGGGCAGCAGCCGCGCGGCGGCGAGCGTGAAGAGAAACGTCATCCCGAGCCCGAGCCGCTTGATGAGCTGCATCTCGGCGTGCAGCGAGGCCTCGAGCCCGGCCGCATCGATCTCGGCGGGGCGGCGGTCGAGAAACACCATGCTCACGACGTTGGCAGCCGGAAGGCGCCTCTCGGCGGGGCCGCGCATGTTGATCGGGATCGAGAGCCGCACGACGTCGCGCGCGTGGCAGCCCTCGGCGACGGGCAGCGCCTCGCGGAGGGCGCGAAACAGCGCCGCTGCGGCGAGCTCGTTGAGCGATACGCCGGCCGAGGTTGCCGCGCGGCGCAGGCCGCGGGCCTCGTCGGCCTCGAGCCAGGCGTCGGCCCGCTGGAGGCGATGCAGCCGCTCGGGGCCGGGCTCGCCCGCCCGCGCTAACCGGGCAGGCCGATGTCGCAGGAATTTCCACACACCTTCGAGGCCCCGCGACTGGGCCGGCAGCGACCGGACGAGCTTCCAGGAGTCGAGGCCGTAGCGGCCTCGGCGGCGCAGCGTGCTCGGGTCGGAAGGGGCAAGGTCGGCCGCTGCGTTGCGAAGCACCGCGTCGAG
>CAZDTC010000020.1:0-17992 GCA_964508125.1 uncultured Candidatus Kuenenia sp. | reverse complement strand
ATGACCCTCGGCGGCATCGCGGTGGCGATCGGCGACCTCGTCGACGATTCGATCGTCGACATCGAGAACATCTTCCGCAGGCTGCGGGAAAACCGCCACGCGCTGCGGCCCCTGAACCCGCTCCGCGTGGTCTTTCTGGCGTCGGCGGAGGTGCGCAATTCGATCGTCTACGCCACGCTGATCGTGACCTTCGTCGTGCTGCCGCTGTTTTCCCTCGCCGGGCTGGAGGGCCGGCTGTTCGCCCCGCTCGGCCTGTCGTACATCATTTCACTGCTCTGCTCGTTGGTGGTGTCGTTGACCATCACGCCGGTGCTCGGATACTACCTGCTCGGTCGCTCGCGGCTGCTCGACGATACCGACGACTCCTTCCTGCTCCGCTGGCTGAAGAAGGCAGACGCCTGGGTGCTGCGCCTCACGCTGCGAAATGCCCGGGCCGTGCTCGCGGTCGTGGCCCTGCTCGTGATCGCCAGCGTCACGATGATCGCCTGGATGGGGGGCGAGTTCCTGCCCCCCTTCAACGAGGGCACCCTCACCGTCAGCGTGCAGACCGAACCGGGCACGAGCCTGGCAGAGAGCAGCCGCGTGGCCCGGCTCGTCGAGGGCCTGATCCTGGAGGTGCCCGAGGTGCTGAGCCTGTCGCGCCGCACGGGGCGGGCCGAACTCGACGAGCATGCCGAGGGGGTGCATTCCTCGGAGATCGACGTGCGGCTCGAGCCGCACGAGAGGCCCCGGCCCGGCTGGGTCGCGGCGGCCCTCCGGCTGATCCCCGTCGCCCATCTCTGGGCCTCCGACCGGGTCGGACGCCCGCGGGAAGAGGTGATCACCGACATCCGCGACCGGATCACCAACATCCCCTCGATCAGGCTCAACATCGGCCAGCCGATTTCCCACCGGCTCGATCACATCCTCTCGGGCGTGCGGGCCCAGGTGGTGGTCAAGGTCTTCGGCCCCGATCTCCGGGAGTTGCGGGCGGCGGCCGTCGACATCGAGAGCCGGCTGCACGGCATCCCCGGCGTGGTCGACCTGCAGGTGGAGCCACAGGTCGAGATCCCCCAGGTGCGGCTGCGGGTCGACCATCGCGAGGCGGCCCGCCATGGCCTGGCGCCGGGAGACGTGGCGACGCTCCTGGAGACGGCCTACAAGGGGCGCGTGGTGTCGCAGGTGTTCGACGACGACCGGTATTTCAGTCTCGTCGTCTGGTACGACGAGGCCTCGCGCAACAGCCCGTCGATCATCAACCAGACCATCCTCGACACCCCCTCGGGGCGCCGGGTGGCCCTGGGCCAGGTGGCACAGGTCTTCGAGACGAGCGGGCCTAACACCATCAACAGGGAGCACGTGCAGCGGCGCGTCGTCGTGTCGTGCAACGTCGCGGAGCGCGATCTTTCCGGCGTGGTCGGCGACATCGCGGCGGCCGTGGAGCCGGTGCGGGAACGGCTCAAGGGTCTGCCTGGAGATTATGCCGTGGAATTGGGAGGCCAGTTCGAGGCCCAGCGGGAGGCCAACCTTCGCCTGCTCGTGCTCGGGTCGGCGGCGGTGGTGGGCGTGTTCCTGCTGCTCTGCAAGGCGCTCGGTTCGTGGCGCGCGGCGATGCAGGTGCTCGTGAACATTCCGCTCGCCGCGATGGGTTCGGTGGTGGCCCTCCTGATCGTCAACCAGCCCTCCGCCGAGGCGCTGGCCGCCGCGCCCTGGTGGCAGTGGCCGCGCATCTGGGCCGCCGCGACGAACCTGTCGATCGCCCATTGGATCGGCTTCATCACGCTGATCGGGATCGTGAGCCGCAACGGCATCATGATGATCTCCCACTACATCCATCTCATGGAGCACGAAGGGGAGGAATTCGGCGAGCAGATGGTCATTCGTGGGAGCCTGGAGCGGCTCGCTCCGGTGATGATGACCGCGTTCACGTCGTTCATCGGCCTGCTCCCGCTCCTGTTCGGCGCGGGCCAGCCCGGCAAGGAGATCCTCTACCCGCTCACGGTGGTCGTCTTCGGCGGCATGCTCGGATCCACGATCCTCGACCAGATCGTGACCCCGGCGTTGTTCTTCGCCCTCGGCAGCCGGGTGGTCGACCGGCGGCGGGCGGGATCCGCGGACGACGATCTCTTCCGAACCGCCGAGCGGCTGTTCCCCGACGAGCGCCGCGCGGGCGATTGATCGGCCCCCCGCGCCACGACGGCGTTCTTCAGCAGACGGCGAGACTTTGCTAGGATGACGGCCTTGGGCCCAAGCCTCGCCGCGGCCACGCGGCCGGCGGATGGCGACGATTCCTCACCTGCTTCTCGGAGCGTAGATCATGCCCGTTTCTCGCCGTGACTTTGTTGAAAACGCCTTGATCATGGCGTCGGTCGCCCTGGCGGGCTTCCGCTCCGCCGAGACCGACGCCGCCGAACCCGCCGGCGCATCGACCGGCCGCAAGGGGCGGCCCACCGACAGGGTCCGGGTCGCCGTGATCGGCGTGAACGGCCAGGGATCGAACCACGTCCGCGAGTGGATCGAGTGCGACGATGTCGACCTCGTCGCAATCTGCGACTGCGACCCGTCGGCGTACGTGCGGATGTGCGAGCGGCACTTCAAGGGGAGCCTCCGTCCGCCGGAATACGTTCCCGACGTCCGCCGGCTCCTCGAGCGGAAAGACATCGACGCCGTCTCGATCGCCACGCCCAACCATTGGCACGCGCTGATGGCCGTCTGGGCGATGCAGTCCGGCAAGGACGTGTACGTGGAGAAGCCCTGCAGCCACAACGTCGACGAGGGTCGCGTGATCACGCAGTGGGCGCGGAAGCTCGGCCGGATGTGCCAGATGGGCGTGCAGAGCCGGAGCGCCGCAGGTGTGCGCGACACGCTCGCCTTCATCCAGGGGGGCGGGATCGGCGACGTGAAGGTCGCGCAGGCCCTGTGCTACAAGCCCCGCAACAGCATCGGACTCGTGGAGACCGCCGTGCCCCTGCCGCCTGGGCTCGATTTCGATCTCTGGGCCGGCCCCGCGCCTGACCGGGTGCCGGTGCGCTCCCGGCTGCATTACGACTGGCACTGGAATCACCTCACCGGCAACGGCGACCTCGGGAATCAGAATCCCCACGAACTCGACCGGGCGCGCTGGGGCCTCGGCAAGCAGGAGCTTCCCAAGCGGGTCGTGAGCCTCGGCGGACGGCTCGGGTACGTCGACAACGGCGATGTCGCCAACAGCCAGGTGACGATCTTCCAGTGGGACGACGCGCTCTTGATCTCGGATGTCCGTGGCCTCGAAATCAAGACGCCGATGACGTACGGCCTGAAGGCCGGCCCGCTCAGGGTCGCCAGCATCTGGCATGGCACGAAGGGCTATGCGGTCTCCCCGGACTACGAGTCGGGAGTGGCCTTCGATTTCGATGGCAACGAACTGGGGAAGTGGAGTGGCGGCCGCTACCGTGATCACTTCGTCAACTTCGTCAAGGCGATCCGCAGCCGCGACCACCGGGATCTCAACCTCGACATCGAAGACGGCCATCTGTCGAGCGCGCTTGCGCACCTCGGAAACGTCTCGTGGCAACTCGGCGAGGCCGTCCCGCCGGGCACGCGGCCGAGCCTGGGGAAGGACGACCCGCACGTCGCCGCGACGTGGGACACCTTCGCGGCCCACCTCGCGGAGCACCAGATCGATTTCGCGGCCACGAAGCTGAAGCTCGGCCGGGAACTCACGATCGACCCCGTCACGGAACGGTCGACCGACGCCCAGGCCAACGCCCTGTTCACCAGGGAATACCGCAAGGGCTTCGAACTCCCGCGGGTGTGAGCGTGCTCACGGCCGGGCGGTGTCGAAATAGGCCAGCGGTTCGTTTGTCCGTTGCGACCCGACCTCGAGCGGCCGGGCTTCGGGATTGAAGACCACCCACTCCACGCGGCCGGGTTCGAGCTCGAGCCTGAGGATCGAGGCCTCCGCGTCATCCCGGATCACCGTGATCCCGGAGGCGTGCGCCGTGGCCTGGAGTTCGTTGGCGTAACCACCCGTGGCACCGGGGTTGTTCGACAGGGTCCGCGAGCGGTACGGCGGATGTGGGTAGTACACCTGCGTGAACACGAGCCGCTGCCCGACGTCGGGCGTGCCCTCCCACACGTACCTGACTTGGGTCGGGCACGACTCTGTGCGCGGGTCGGCCGCCGTGCGATCGAGGATCTGCAGCCTGCAGTCGGGCCGCGGCGCGAACCACACGAGCAGGTCCGCCGGGGGCGTCTTCATGCTGCGGTTGCCGTTGTCATCGATCGGCGCGTGAATGAACACGTTCGCCCAATGGCCGCCGACCTGAGGGCCGACGTTGTGCGTGTTCCAGATCGGCGCGACGCGCGCCGGGAAACTCTCCTCGAACGTCACGACTTCCCGCGTCGCGAGGAAGCGGTTCTTGGCGAAGATGAACTCCCGCTCGTAGGCCACGGGCAGACCGTCGACGCTGTCCACGCGCACGCGGGCGTAGGTCGCCCGCGGGGCCTCCACGAATCCGGCCACCTCCGAGCGGATGTCGGGCGGCCGGCCGTTCCACATCTCGTTGATCCGAATCGGGTCGGGGTGCAGCCGCCGCTTGGCGGTGCGGCCGAGGTCCTCGATCGCCACGCGGTTTTCCACCGTGGCGCCCTTGCTGGCGGCGATCTGGGTGAAGGGCGTGCCCCAGCGCGTGAGGCCCATGATGCCGCCGGGATTTGCCGGAAAGCTCGTCGGGTGCAACTCCACCAGCGCGAACAGGTCGCCCGGATTCCAGCCGCTGCGCAGGATCAGCTTGTCGGGCCAGCGCTTCCCGGTGAGGAACCAGCCGCAGCAGAGCTGGCCGTGGTCATCGCGCGGATCGGCGTTGCCCAGGAGTCGCTCGATGATCTTCTTGTCGGCGACCGGCACCCGCGCCGTCTCGACGCGGTCGTTCCAGAGCGACCCCGCGTCGGGCTGGACGGGCCGCACGGAATCGTCGGCAAACAGCCAGGCGAGCGCGATCAGCCAGGAGGACGACTCGTGCAGGCGCTCGCCGGCCCCGGGAAACCCGGGGGCTTGCCAGCGCAGATAATTGAGGAGCTTGTGCGCGACGAAGCGGTAACGGCCGTCGCCGGTCTTGGCCGCGAGGCGCTCGAGCATGGCGATGCGGAAGTCGGCCGTGGCGTTCCACCCCGCGTTCGGCCCGTAGGGCACGACCGCCCCGTCGGGAGACACCTCCAGCATGAGCCGGTCCCAGAGCGGTTTCATGCCCGGGTCGGTGTAGATCCGGTCGTCGCCGATCCATTGGTCGCCGCCCCAGGCCGGCGTGATGTACGACAACATGTTGTAGTGGGCGTCGTTCTGGCCGATGTCCTTGACCCGCCAGAAATCGTCGAAGACCAGTCCCGAATAGCGCGCCCAGTCCGCCGCTTCGGGAATGTCGGGATACCACGCCGCCGCGCGGCCCTTCGCGTAGGCCTCGGGCATCGAGCGGTGGCAACCGCCGCGCCACTCGACCGGCTCGGTATCCCAGACATGCACGTGGCGGCAGTAGTAGAGCCACAGCTCGCGGAACCAGTCGGCGTCGGGCGCCATGGCGCCGCCCTCCACCAGATACCGGCGGTAGAGCGGGAGCAGCGCGGGCGGATGCTCGAACTGCCAGAACCACTTCCGCCCGGCGACCTGCGCCTGCATCTCATCGTGAAACGCCCCGAGCATGGCGATGCAGGCATCCGCCCACGCCCGCTCGCCGGTCTGCACGTATTTCACGAGCACCGGCATGAAGATGCGGGGGCCATCCAGGCCGCGCCGCGGATGGCGGGCGATCTCGGCGGGATCGAACGCGTCGATGCAGCGCAGGTAAGTGTCCCGCGTCACCGCCTCCTGCGGCACGGGGTAGAACGCCGGATCAGCGGGATCGCAGACGCCGTTGAAGCGATAGTGTGCGACATCCACGGCATATCGCGTCGGCGGGCCGAGAAGTTGCACATCGTTCCCGGCCGGTCCTTCGGGCGACTCCCGATCCGCTTCCGCCCCCTCCAGGCCGGCGGCTCCAAGCGCCCAGACCATCGCCACCGCACCGATGCCACACCAGGAGATTCGCTTCATCACGTTTGCCGTGTCTCCAGCCCTTGATCCGTGCACTCGACCCACGGCGTCTCCGTCACTCGGCGACGCTCTCCCGAATCGCCCGGTCGTAGAAGACCCGCGCGGCGTCGTATGCCGCAGCGGCTTCGGCCCGCTCCGCCGGCCGAATGCCGGGCTCCTTGGCCTTCCAGCACACGTCGACGGCCCGGCGGCACCAGTCCGCGCTGCGGCGGCTCGCGCGGACCGGCTGGCCGGCGACCTCCACGAACACGGGATTGGTGTGGACGGAGGGCAGGATGCGGACGGCCACCCAGCTCGACTGCGCGACGTCGACGTCCAGTTCGACGTGCTCGATCCGGCCGTCGGCCTCGATCTCCCGGGTCGCGACCGGACGGCCGTTGACGACCACCTCGACGGGAACCCGCCTGGTCCCCCCGATCCGGCAGCGCTCCAGGTGCCAGTAGGGCTTCTCGTCGAGCCGGCGGCGGCGGATCGCCTCGGTCGCCTCGGAGGGCCGCTCCTCGAGCCGCGCGGCGACGTCGAAGCCCACGCGGACGGGCCCCGGCTTCTCCACCTGCACCACGCCCGTCCCGCCGTCCCCCTGCTCGCCGACTCCCAGCCCCGCGACGCGGAGGTCGAAAATGTGGCTGCGACCGTCGCCGCAGTAGCTGCGGCCGCGGCGGAGCCCGTCGACCCAGGCGTCGTAGGTGAGCGGCTGATCGGGATCAAGGCGCACGTACACCCGCCCCAGGCCGACCCGCTCGCCGTAGATGCAGGGGAAGTCGGTCTCGCCGCTGATCCGCGGCCGCAGGCCACAGTTGAGCGCGTGGTACCAGATGTTCAGTTCCCAGATGGCCGGCGTGTCCACCGCCGAGATGAAGTCGCACGCGTCGAGGGCGGCGGCCACGATGAACTCGTTGGCGCCGATTCCGTCGAAGGCCGGCATCGCGTCGTCGGGGAGAGTGTCGGCCGCCCGACCACGCCAGTCGGCCGTCGGCTCGCCATGCGGCGGAAACTCGCGGCCACCGCCCGGCATCCGGTCGGGCAGCGCCAGGCCCCAGCCGCTGTGGCTGTAGCCGACCACCGCCCCCTGGCGGCGGCCCCAGGCGAGCACCGGAAGTGTCCAACTCGGCCACTCGTCGATGCTCGTGGTGCCCGGGTAGTCGTCCTCGGAGAGCCGCAGCAGGCAGAGGTGGCCGGCGTGCGACGAGGGGAAGCCGCTCACCTCGACGTCGTAACGCATCAGGTTGTGAGCCGACGAGAGGGGCGAGACACGGCCGTCGAAGAACTGCTTCTGCGTGTACCAGCAGGGGCCCCAGCTGAGCACGCAGCCGACGGCCAGATCCTCGCCGACGATGTGCCGCATCATGTCGGCCGGCCCCACGCCCTCGCTCGGGCTGTCGTAGTGCGCGCAGCCGGCGGCGTGCACGTGGTGGTCGCCGGAATACCAGTGGCGGGCCGCGGCGTCGATCCAGCGGGCGAGGCGAAACGACTCCCGATGCGTCGCGGCTCCCGCGGGCACGTCGATGGCCCGGGTCTCGGCGAGGTGTTCGGGGCCGCGGCTGACCGTCACCTCGTAACGCCCCGGCGGCAGGCTCACGGTCTCGCCGTCGGCCCGGTATACCTGGTCGTGGAAGAAGAAATCCGGGGCGAGCCGCCGGCCCGGATGCGGATAGATGCGCTTTTCGGCATCGCGGATCTCGAAGGCCGCCGTCGTCGGCCGGCCGTCGGCATCCTTCACGTCGAGCGTCACCGCCACCGCCGGCAGGCAGCGGAACAGGATCGGGATGCTGCCGCGAAACCCGATGTCCTGCGAGCCCTGGCCGACGTTGAACTCGAGCGTCGCCTCGCGTTGGCCGGCGTCGCGGCTGAACAGCTGCAACAGGCGATATTCCACTCCCAGGCCCGAGAGCCGCCGCGTGAGCGGCTGCCGCATGAGGAACGCAGCCTCGAGAAACCGGGCCTCGCTCTCGGCGGGCGTCACGAGCCGGTCTCTGGTCCGGGGCCGCTGCCGCTCCCCATCCCCCTGCTGAAACATCGGCGCGGCCTGCGGGCTCGCCACGTGGAGCTCGGGATTGATGCCGGCCTGATTGATCACCTTCACGAGAAACGTCCGCCATCCCTGCTGCACGAGTTCCTTGGCCGCGGGCCCCTCGACCACCGACACCCTGCTCTCCGGGTTGATCGTCACGGCTGCCAGGCAGTGACGATCGAGCGTCCGCTGGATCTCGAGCACGCTCTCGAGCGGCTTCGGCTCGCGGCGGGCCGCCTGGAGGGCCGCCAGGTCATCGGCCGACAAGGGCGCGCCCGCGCCGTCCAGGGCCGCGACCAGCCGATCGACCGCCGCCACCAGCGGCTGCTTCTCCACGTCGGCCACCTCCGGCAGCGGCCCGGTCGCGAGCCCGGCCACGGGTGCGAGCGCGAGCCAGAGCCCCGCCAGCCACGGCCCCCGACCGTCACCGCCAGGCAGCCATGGGCGTGAGCGTTGCGTCGGCGAAACGGGCATCATGACCGGGTCTCCATCCATGGGCCGTACGCCGCCGTGATCCGTTCCCGCAGTGCGGCCACGAATGCGGGCGTGATCTCCACCTCGTCGAGGATCGAATACCATAGCCCCGCCTCGCGGACGAACGAGCGGATCCGCGCCAGGGCGAAGGCGACGTCGTCCCAGCCGATGCCCATCGCTTCCGGCCGGATGTCGACGCCGGCTCGATGGATCGCCTGCAGCATATCGTCGGCCCGGGCGTCGTGCAGCATCGAGCCGATCACGATCCCCAGGCACACCGGCTGGCCGTGGAGGAACTTGCGCCCGGTGAAGTGCTCCAGGGCATAAAACACGAAGTGGTCGGTGCCTTCGATGTGGCAGGGATTCCAGCCCGCGTTGTGGAACGATGCGCCCGCCCAGCGCTGCGCCGTGGCCAGCGTGCGGATGCCGGCCTCGTTCACGGCGCGCACGTCGTCGAGCCGGTCGAGCACGCCGCGCATCACGGCCTGCGCCTCGTCGACGAGCCGCTGGTCGTAGGGCCACTTTGCCGGCGTGCGGCCGCGGTCGCGGGCCAGCCGCCAGTCGGCGTGGGCGGTGTGAAAGCAGAGCACTTCGCAGATGCCGCTGCGATTGAGGTGCGGCGGGGCCGCGGCGATCACGTCGAAGTCGACGTACACGGCCTCGGGCACGGCGAAGCCGACGTACTTCACGTGGCCTCCGAACCGGAGCCCGGCCCGGTGGCCATAGGGAGCGTCGACAGAGAGCGACGTCGGGATCTGGAACAGCGGCAGGCGTCGCGACCAGGCGATGTACTTCGCCACGTCGATGGCCTGGCCGCCCCCGAGCCCCACCACCGATCCGCAGGCGGGCAGCGACGGCAGTGCGGCGGCGAGTTCGTCGCCGTCGATCGTGTCGACGAGGTGTGGGCCGGCGAGGTCGCCCGTGAAGTGGTGCCGGAACTTTTCCCAGAGATCCGCCATCGTGACCACGAGATACGGCCGCGGCGCGATGGCGTCGATCTCGCCGAGCAGGTTTCTGCCGAAGATCGTGGTGAACTCGTGGCCGGTGGCGAGGATGCTGGTCATGACGCGCTCGAGAAAGGGGTTTCCGAAGACGACGCGGATGGTTCGTTCGGAATGCCGGGGCCGCTCCCCTGCCGATCCCAGAGCCGCGCGAAGGGCCAGTAGACCGCCATCGCGAGGAGGATCGAGACCACGCCCCAGGCGGCCGCCCGCCAGTCGCCTCCGGTGGCGAGGTAGTGGCCGACGATCGGGGGCGTGGTCCAGGGAATGCCCACGACGGGCCGGCCCACGAGCCCCCACTCCATCAACAGGAAGGTCGCGCCGGCGAGCACGACGGCGTTGATCACGTAGGGCACCATCAGGATGGGGTTGAGCACGATCGGTAGGCCGAAGAACAGCGGCTCGTTGATCTGAAACACCTGGGCGGGCAGCGAGAGCCGGCTGACGCGGCGGTGGACGGGGTTTTTCGAATTGAGCAGCACCAGCGCGAGCGCGAGCGTCGCCCCCGTGCCCCCCACGTTGACGAAGGTGGTGAAGAAGCCGAGGGCCGTCGGATGCGGGAGCGCAGCCCCGCGTTCCCAGGCCTCCACGTTTGCCGCCAGATACTGGAGGAAGAATGGGCCGACGATCGGGTCGAGCGCGTTGTCGCCGTTGATGCCCACCGACCAGAGCAGCGTCACGAGGAAGGCGAACGCGACGATCCCGGGCAGCGTGTCGAGGGCGAACACGAGCGGGCGGAAGATCCGCTCGACGAGGCCCGCCAGGTCGACACCGAGCACGAACCGCAGCCCCCAGAAGCCAGCCACCAGCACCGCCAGCGGCACGAGCGCCGCGAACGACTCGTAGATGATCCGCGGGACGCCCGCGGGCATGCGGATCACGAGCCCGCGCCGGGAAAGCAGGGCCTGCACCTCCACCGCCACGACGCCTACGAGGATCGCCATCAGGATGCCCTGCGAGCCGAGCGGCGCCGGGGCGAGCCGGCCGCTCTCGGGATCGACGGCCAGGAGCAGGAAACTCGCACCGGCCAGGATCGTGCTCGAGAGCGCATCCTGGCCGCGGCGGCCGCCGAGCTCGTGGGCCACGGCGAGGCAGACGAACAGGCCGAGGATGCCGAACGTGGCCGTGACCGGAATCCGCAGGAGCTCGGCCCAGGGCGCGAGCAGCCGCTCGACGGCCGGCAGCGGCGGATTGGCCAGCAGCATGAACAGCCCCCCGACGATCGTCAGCGGCACCACCGCCGCGACACCGGCGCGGATCGAGGCCATGATCGGCCGCTCCGCGAACGCCGCCATCCGTTCGGCCATCCGCCGCGACGATCCGACGACGCGGGTGCTTCGGCCGCCGCTCATCGCCGCACCTCGCCGGGCGTCGGGCCGGCCAGCCGCAGCCCCATGTAGACGGTCTGGTCGTCGGGCGGCCCGCGCCGCTCGAGTTCCACGAACCCGAGGCTGCCATAGAAGGCGAGCGCCCGCGGATTTCGGCCGCTCACGCCCAGATGCACACCCGGCGCCCCGCGGTGGGCGAGTTCGGCGAGGATGTGCCGCATCATCAGGCCTCCATACCCGCACCCCTGGGCCCGCGGGGCGAGATCGATGTGCGCGTGGGCGGGATAGGCGGCGGCGGGCGCGGGGCAGTGGTAGTCGGGATGGTGGTAGGAGCGATGCACGTGCTGGGCACGGGTCCACGTGGCCGGGTCACCGACGGGCGCCGGAAACTCCGCGGCGAGCCGCGGCCGCAGTTCGGCGTCGTATCGGCTATAAAACGCAGGCGAGTCGAGCGCTGCCAGCACATATCCGCAGACGCCCTGCTCATCCTCGAGGACGAACGCCAGATCGCGTTCGAGGGCGAGGTAGGGAGCGACGTAGATCCGCGCGAGTGCGTCGGGATCGTCCGTGTAGAAGGGCGTGCCGTCCGCGCCATGGTCGCCGGTCTCGAGGCACACGCGGGCGCACCCGGGGAGATCGTCGGCCCGGGCCGGCCGCAGCACGGCCGGGCGCGGCTGCAGGCCGCGAGCGACGCGGTGCGCGGGCCCCGGATCGAAGGGGAGCAGCCGGCGCAGATCAGCGACGAATCCGCCGCGAAACGTGCCTGGCAGGTGGTCGTCGTCGGGGCGAGGGTGCCCCGCCGCGGCATCGAGCCGCAGCAGGAGGAGCGTCAGTTCGTCCCGCAGCGCCCACAGCCGCCGCCCCAGGGCGTGCGCCAAACCCCGATCCTGCAGGTCGGCGAGGCGGTTGGTGAGCGCGATGAGCCGGGTCGCCGTGCGGCGCAGGTCGTGATCATGACCGGCGGTCGGCGCCGTGAGCGACCGCGCCCCGCTCTCGAGCATCTGCCCCGCCCCAGCGCCGTGCTCGTGCGGCAGGTAGAAGCAATCGCCCAGCAACGCGAGATCCTCGACGGAGACCGCGGGCCGCGGGCCGTCGCCGCCGGGCAAGAGCGCGAAGGCCGGCAGCCAGTCCCGGATTCCCTCGAGGTAGGCCGCCCGGGGGTCGAACTCCGCGCCGGCCCGCATGAAGCCGCCGAGCGTGTGCAGCGGCACGAAGTTGAGCGGCAGTTCATTGTTTGGATTGACGAGCACGCCGCGGACGTGGTCGCGGATGGCGGCGGGCCGGCCCGCGTAGGGCCCGGTAAAGAAGCGGCCGGCGTCGTAGTCGTCGGCGAACAGGTTGTCCCAGAGCACGGGGGGCCGCCTGAGCAGCCGCGCGACGCCGACGAGATGGTCGACCGTGATCTCGCGCGAGATGATCTCCGGACCGGTCCAGAGCACGTCGATGGGCGGCGCGAGCAGGTCGCCGAGGTCATGCAGGTAGCCGGCTCCACCGAGGCCGGCATCGGACATCCGCGTGCAGTAGGCGGTCGGACACACGAGCAGCCGCCCGGACGGCTCGCGGCCGCGGAGCCACTCGTGCACCCGGTTGGCGACGTGCGCCTGCGCCGCCGCCAGGCGGCCGAAGGTCCGCTCGTCGACCGGGTCGAGCGTGCCCGGGACATCGTCGAACAAGATCGCGAAGTCGCGCCCGCCGGCCATGACGACCTGCTCCAGCCGCGCCACGAGCGCCGCGAGGTCGTCGCCCGACGAATAGCGGATGTCGAGGCCGGGATGGATCGCCCACACAAAGGCGACGTCGCGGCGGCGGCAGGCGGCGATGAGGTCGGAAAGTTCCGCGACGGCGGCGGCAGGCAAAGGTTCGCGCCAGACGGCGCGATGATGCGGATCGTCCTTCGGCGCGTGCAGGTAGGTGCGCAGTCCGAACCGCGTCATCCACTCGAGCAGGCGCTCCCGCTCGGCCGTGGTCCATGGTGGACCGTAGAAGCCCTCGATGACCCCGGCCGACCAGCCGACGGTCGCTTCTGGGACCGAGGCTTCGGCCTTCATGGGCGGCTCCTTGGGGTGAAGGTGCGTCGATCGCTCACTCCGAGCCGGCCGCCACCGCCGCGCCGGCCACCGCCTGCTCCGGCCCGGGCAGTTCGACTGCCTCCACGCCGGGCTCGTGCGTTAGCAACTCCCGCAGGTCGAAGCCGCGATACGTCTGCTCGGCGGCCGGACGTCCATCTGGCGACGCATGCGCCACCCAAAACCTCCCGGTCGACGATTCGAAGAGCACGTTGTGGAGGTTCGACTTCATGCTCACGGGCCGATCCATCAGTGCGAGCGCCGCTTCCGCGTCGATCCGGCCATGCGCGGCCCGCACCCGCTCCACCAGAAGTTCGTAGCGATCGTCGGCCGAGAGCAGCACGGCGTCCTCGACGGCGTGTGGCAGTCGCTCGCACGTGGCTCCCATCTTCACCGAGCGGAAGACATCGGCGCCCGCTTCCAGCGCCACCGCCTCGCCGGTCTTGCCGTCGGCGAGGACGTAGTAGTATTCGCAGGTCCGCGGGTTGTCGCGAAAGACCGCCACCGCCTCGGCCAGCGTGTCTGCGCCCTGGAGCACTTCCCGCATCAGCACGGCCATCGGCACGCCCAGCCACTTGCCGAGCCCGGCGCCCCCCATCTCGCCCGCACTGATCCGTTCGGCGTTCATGCCGGTCACGCTGCCGATGAAGCCGGCATAGCCGACGTTGACGAACGGGATCTTGCCCTCGGGGCGGGCCACGATCAGCACCGGATGCTCCTGGAGTTTCCAGTCGCAGCCGTAGTCGAGGACGCGGCCGTGATAGGTGAGGCCGTCGCGGGTGGCCGCCCCCGACACGGCGAAGCCGGAGCAATGGAAGAGCTCGGGGATGAAGTTGCACGTCCGGATGTCGGCCAGCGGCACGCCCGACCCGTCCGCCAGACCCTGGAGCTCTTCGTCGTACCACGTCGGCAGGAAGGGCTGCTGCACCGCCTGGATGCCCTGGATGATGAGCTGCGGCGACATCATCGCCGCGCCCGGCACCTCCGCCGTCATGTCCTTGGCCTTCTCATCGAGGAGGAACCGCACCACGGCATGTACGTGGTCCCGGAGCAGCCGGCCGTGCTGAAACCCCATCTCATAGGGCGTGCCCGATACGTGCAGCACGGCGTGCCCGCCGATCTCTTCGAGGAATCCGCCGCCGCAGCGGGCCACGACCGTGCGGTCTGCCGATGGCGCCACCGCGCGCTCGGTGGCCACCGCCGGCGCTTGCAGCGCGCTCACGGCCATCGCCACGACTCCCAGCCAGGCTGACTGCTGAATGCGCATGTTCATCTCCTGGATCACGAGGCTCGTTTCATCGAGGCACGCAGTTCGCCTTCCGAAGGCTCTCGACGCCCCCTCGGAAGGCGTTTAGGCTACCCCATCCTTCGTTGATCTTTCAAACGAGCCCCGCGGAGCGCGATCGTGGCAAATGTCTACTACGTGGGCGACTGGGCCGTGCTGACCGGCCCCTGGTTTGCCGAGTCCCCATTTCAAAACGCGATGAAGGGGCTCGACGTCTTCAACTACGGCGCGTGGCTCAAGGAGGCCATCGAGTCGACCGGCAGTCATCAGGTGACGAGCGTCCCATCCTGGGAGTTCTACAAGCTCGGCCCCGGCGCCTACGAACGGATCCTCGCCGACTACGACGTGATCATCTTCAGCGATGTCGAGGGCAAGCTCTTCCAACTCGCACCGGGTTTCTTCGATCGGGCGAAGTTCGGCCATGGTGTGCTCACCTTCCCGGACCGTGTCCGGCTCACGATCGACGCGGTGAGAGGGGGCAAGGGCCTCGTGCTGCTCGGAGGCTGGTATTCCTTCACCGGCGAACAGGGCAAGGGGGGCTGGGGGCGCACCCGGCTCCGCGAGGTGATGCCGGTGGAATGCCTCGACCACGAGGATCTCGTGGAGAGCACGGAGGGCTACCATCCGGTGGCGACCTCCGCCGGAGTGTCGGCCTTTGCAGGGCTCGATCTCGCCGACTGTCCGCCGCTGCTGGGCTACAACCAGGTGCGACTGAAGCCGGGCCGCGAGGCGCTGTTGACGATCAGGGAGACGGGCGACCCGCTGCTGGTCGCGGCGCAGGAGGGGCGGGGCAAGGTGCTCTGCTACACGTCGGATCCGGCGCCGCACTGGGGCTGCAACCTGGTCTTCTGGAGCCGGTACGCCGAGTTTTGGCTGCGTTGCATCGACCTCGTCACCCAGCACGGCTGACCAGCCCCCGGCGGATCCGCGAGGCACGCACCGGACGCATCAGCGACCCGGCGCTTCCCAGATCGTGGCCGCGATGTGCTGTTCCGGGCGTTCCGCGGTCGTGAAGTAATAGGCGGTCACCAACCTGCCGTCACCTCGGACGACCGTCCTGGCATACCCCAAATCCCACGTGCGGCCGTCGCCGCGCAGCACGCGCGGCGGGCTCCAGGTCCGGCCATCGTCGCTGCTGAGGGTCGCCGAGATGCCGCAAGGATCGAGCCGAGTGCCATACGCCACGCACAGGCGGCCATCGGGCAGCTTCGCCAGGCTGGGGGGATTGCCGTTGTTGCCGGCGACGTCCGCGACCTTGCCGCGAAACGTCCAGTGGGCGCCATCGTCGTCCGAGCCGTAGGCGTCGATCCAGCAGCGCTCGCCCTCCCGGCGACGGAGCACCGAGAGGAGCCGGGTGGAATCCAGCCGCACCGTCGTGGGCATCACGGATCGCACCGTCGGCGTCTCTTCCGTCATCCAGGCGACGAAGCGGAAACTCCGGCCGCCGTCGGTGGTGCGGGCGCAAAAGGCTCGGTCGCGGTAGCCCGCGGACTTGATCTCCGGCGGCTCACCTGAAAGAAACAAGAAACAGTCGTCATCGCCATTCACCAGATAGTCCGTGCGGGACGTGAGCGGGAACGGGAATGCGGCGGCGAGGTCGTAGGGCCCTTCCCAGGAGCGCCCACGATCGTAGGAGATGCGGAAGCGATCGCGGTCGACACGCAGGGCGAAATCGGGATCACTGAATCGGATGGGATCGATCAGCGGCCTGACATCACGGCGGGCCAGGCTTTCGGGCTGCTCGAGGTGCCAGGTCTCACCGCCGTCGCGGCTCCGCGCGAGCGCCGGATGCCGTTCCCTGTCGCCGTCCAGGGAGTGGCCCCCGCTCTCGTTGGCTTTGTAATGACCGAGTGCAAACCCCACGAGGATCTCATCGCCCCACACCCACGCGCCGTTGTTGGCGGGCCAACCGGCAAATCGCCCGGGCTCGTGGTAGACGACCACATGCTTTGCCGCGGTTGCGTCGGCGCGGGATGCCTTCCCGAGAAAGTTCGCCACCAATGCGACGGCGAGCAGCGGCACAATCGATCTCATGAAGAAACTCTCGGAATAGATGGCAACGCAAACAACTCGACCGATGGAGAACCAGGGTTCTCCATCGGTCGGTCGTTTCAGGGGGGGGAGAAACTATATATCGACGGCGCTCGGCGAATCCTGGGTCACTCGGCTGCGGAGCCCGTCATGGGACGGCCTCGGCGGAGCTGGCGACGGAGGTGGATTCCGCCAGCCACGATCCCAAGCCCGGCGAGCACGAAACTCGACGGTTCGGGCACAGCCTGCACCGGGATCACGGCCCCGTACTGGTTGCCGCCGACACCGGCCTCCAGCCAGAGGAACATGCCGATGCCGTTGCCGTAGCCGAGCAGATTCACGGGGGCGGGGTTGTTGACCGACGCAACCGCGCGGAAGCCCTGCCCTGCCGTCGAGGAAAACATCAGCGACTGCGTCACCGACGGGGCGACGGCACCGAAGCTCCATGGCAGGTCGAACCATCCGGCCGTCGACGCGATGTTGTTACCGGCAGTGGTGAGCGTCGGCGTGTTCGTCAGACTGACGGCTCCGGACAACCGCGCCTGAAACGTCGTGATGTTGGACCACACACCCGCCGGCATCGTGCGCTCGATCACTGATGTCGAGACGGAGCCGGGGTTGCCGGTGCCAGTCGTGTACACATACGGTCCTGCCGAACCACTTCCGATCGTGCTGAAGTAGCCATAGCGGAAGTCAACGGTGCTGGCGCTCTTCCCCTTGGGATCGAACATCAACGTGCCGAGTTTGCTGCCCGCGGCGACGTCGTTGGGGCCGGGAACCACGAAGTAACTCACCGGACTCGTGCCCGACACGTACGAGGCCCATGTGTTTCCGTTGGGTGCCGTTCCCGACACCGGCACATACTTCACCGTGCCGCTCGTGATCGTGCCGCTCACGATCGAGATCGAGCCTGCAAAAGCCTGCGTTGCGGCGAAAATGCCGCAAGCGAGCATCGCTACAACCGTCAAAGAACGCCGAAAAACTTGCCGTGTCATGTTTGTTTCTCCCACCCTGTTTTCTTGAACCCCCAGAACAACCCCGATTGGGTCGGCTTCGAAGAGATGCGATCCGCGTGCCAAATCCCCTAAAATCGCAAATAGGCATAAAAAAGGCCGAAAAAAGAAGAATGAGATGGCTTCGCCTCGCGGCTCCTCACCAGATCGGTGAATGGCTCGTCACCAGATTGGTGAGCGCGCCACGGAGCATCTCACCAAAATGGTGAGAACCCGCCCATACAAGGGGGCCCAACGAACGGACCTTGTCCGCAGGCATTTAGTGAGCGAGGCACGAATTTCCGCGCGGTCCCCCAAAAACCCACGTTTTTACGGGGTTTGAGACGGATCTCGCGCATGCCGGCGCGCGCGACCCTTCAGCCGCGCGTACCGGGTAGCGAAATAACGCTGCACATCGCGTGCCAAACCGGAAATTCGATCCAACCATTTCGATCCGTCCATTGTGGTCGCCGAGCCGCGAGGAGGTGGATCGCCTGCATCGCATTGCTGCCACCGGGGGTGTCTTTTCTCCGGCGGGTATAACGTGCACCGCGTCGCGGCATCGCGATGCGTGAAACCCCTCGACGTTTTCCCTGGAGCAGCGCTGTGGAATCCGCCGCCCGCGAGTTTTTGTTTCGCCTTCTCGAGACGCCGAGCCCGTCGGGCTACGAGCAGCCGATCCAGAAGGTGGTGCGCGAGTATCTCGGCGGCGTCGCCGACTCGGTTTCCACCGACTCGCACGGCAACGTGATCGGCGC
>CAZDTC010000019.1:0-18268 GCA_964508125.1 uncultured Candidatus Kuenenia sp. | reverse complement strand
CCTGCTGCCGATCGGCGACCCGCCCCTGTTCCTCGGCTATCTCGAGGGGGTCGACTTTCTCTGGACGATGAGCCTGTGGAAGCCGTGGCTGTTCACCAATGGCGTGCTCCTCGCGATCTACTGGGCGTGGGACACGTTCCTCGCCCACCCGCACGAGTCGGCTCGCGACATCGCCCGCGACGAGCGCCAGACCACCCGGCTCACCATCTCGGGCCTCTGGCCGAACGCGGCGCTGATGGCCGGCGTGATCGCCGCCGTCGCCCTGCTCGATCCGTCGAAGGCCTTCCCAGGCACGGCGTGGCACCCTTGGGTGTTCCTGCGCGAGGCCGCGCTCCTGGCGTTCGTGGCGGCGTCGCTCCTGCTCGGGTCGCGGGCCATCCGGCGGAAGAACGGCTTTACGTACGGGGCGATTCTGGAGGTGGCGGCCCTGTTCGTCGGGATCTTCGTGTGCATGCAGCCGGCCCTGGCCCTGCTCCACGAGCATGGAGCGAGCCTCGGCATCGATTCGCCGCGGGCTTTCTTCTGGGCCACGGGCTCCCTCTCGAGCGTGCTCGACAACGCCCCCACCTACCTCGTGTTCTTCAAGACGGCCCAGACACTGCCGGCCGCCGGGGCCACCATGGCCGGCGTCGACGTGGCCAGGCTGGCCGCGGTGAGCCTCGGTGCCGTATTCTTGGGAGCGATGACCTACATCGGCAACGGCCCCAACTTCATGGTCAAGGCCATCGCCGAGCAGTCCGGGGTGAAGATGCCGAGCTTCTTCGGCTATCTCCTCTATAGTCTCGGCGTGCTGCTGCCGGTGTTCGCGGTCATGGCCTACCTCTTCCTCTGATTTTTCCTGCATGTACGACCACGTCACCACCGAGTCGCAACTCGCGCACCTGGTGACCCGCCTCGGCGATCATCCGCACGTCGCGTTCGACACCGAATTCGTCTCGGAGCACACCTACCGCAGCCAGCTGTGCCTGATCCAGGTGGCGGCCCCGGGGGTGCTCGCCGTGATCGACACGCTCTCGGTCCGCGAGCTCGAGCCCTTCTGGCGGCTGCTCACCGACCCTGCGCGGACCACGGTCGTGCATGCCGGTCGCGAGGAGATGGGTTTTATTCTGCACGCCATTCGTGCACGGCCGGCGCGGCTCTTCGACGTGCAGGTGGCGGCCGGCCTCGTCGACCACGACTATCCGGCGGGCTACGCCTCGATCGTGCGCCGGTTCCTGAACGTGCAGACCAACAAGGGCGAGACGCGCACCGACTGGCGCCGCCGACCCCTCTCCGCCGCGCAGCTCGACTACGCGCTCGACGACGTGCGGCATCTCGAGCAGCTCTGGCGGAAGCTCGAGGGCAAGCTCGAGGCCTCCGGCCGCACCGACTGGATGCGCGAGGAGATGGCCACCTGGCAGGACGATGTCGAGGAATCGTTCACCCGCAAGCGCTGGCGCCGGATCTCGGGCCTGAGCGGGATGCCGCGACGCGAGTTGGCGATCGCCCGCGAGCTCTGGCACTGGCGCGACAAAGTCGCCGAGAGCCGCGACATGCCGCCCAAGCGGGTGCTCCGCGACGACCTGCTCGTGGAGCTCTGCAAGCGCCGCAGTGCCGACCCGAAAGACATCGGCGCCGTCCGCGGCATGCAGCGGTCGGACCTCAAGCACATCATGAACGGCCTCGCCGAGGCGATCCAGCGCGGCCTCGACACCCCGGAAGAGGAACTGCCGGGCGGCGAGCGGCACGCGGCCCCGCCGCCGCAACTGGCGGTGATCGGCCAGTTTCTCGCCACGGCGATCGCGGGCGTGTGCCGCAAGCAGAAGATCGCCCCGGCGCTCGTCGGCACGGCGGCCGACATGCGCGATCTGTTGGCGTTCAAGCTCGGCTACCACGACGCCGAGCGACCGCCGCTGCTCGCGACCGGATGGCGAGCCGGCTTCGTGGGCCCGCTCGTCGACGACCTGCTCTCGGGCAAGGCATCGCTCCGCATCGGCGACATCCGGGCGCACGATCCGCTGGTCATCGACCGGTCGTGAGCGGAGGGCATGGGATTCGAACCCACAACCCCTTTCGGGGCATCTGATTTCGAGTCAGACCGCTGGCCAATTCGCTTACCCTCCGAATCGAGCCCACCCCAAGTTTACAGCATCGCGGCCAGAGTGCCACCCGCGTCGCCCATAGCCAGACGCCCAGCCTGAAGACGCCAGGCGCCGGGAGCAACGACGGCGTCGGAGCCGGGAAGGTTTGACTCAGGATCACCGCGCCGCTCGGCGCCGCATCCAAGCGCCGGACGCAACGACGCCGAAGAGAGCCAGCACCCACGTGGCGGGCTCCGGCACGGCCGCGATACCGCCGCCGGACAGCGCCGACAGCCCGCCCGGCGCCGTGTTGTAGGGGCCTGCGTCGAACAGGTTCGCCGACACCGACGCCACCACGTCGTCGAAATCCACCACGCCGTTGTAGTCGAAGTCGCCGTCCGCCCACGTCGCCGGCAGGCCCGTGTCGTAGAGGTTCGCCGACACAAACTGCACCACGTCATCAAAGTCCACGACGCCGTTCAAGTTCCAATCGCCGGCAGCCGCGAAGGACACCGTGTATGAGCCGTCGCCATTGTCGAGCCAGCCGACGGCCCGCTCGCTCTGCGTCGCCGCGGCGCTCGAGGTGATCCCCGCCGTGCCGCTCCACAGGCCGTTGTTGCGGCCGGCCACGATCCCAGCCACGATCCCCGCCGCGTTTTGCCCCGCGCTGATCGTGAGCCCGCCGAGGCCCACATCGACGAGCCCGTTGTTCACGAGCGCGGGCACCACCGCCGCCACTTGTGGCCCCACCGAGAGCTTCGCCCCGGCCGCCACCGTCACCGCGCTCGAGGAGAGGGCGTTGGCGCTGCCGAGCTGCAGCGTGCCCTGCGACACGGTCGTGGAGCCAGTGAGCGTATTGGCTTGGTTGAACACCACCGTGCCGGCGCCCGTCTTCTGCACCGGAGTCGCACCCGACAGCAGCGGGTAGCCCGCCTGCGTTTGCGTCTGCGTGCCGCTGGCGACGTTGATCGTGATCGAACTCGGCGGGGCGTCGGCGACCAACACGTTGTCGAAATAGAGGCCGTTGGGTTGATAGTTGCGCGACGTCACCGTGAAGCCCCACTGGAGATGGGCGCCCACGGCCGACCCACTCAGGTTGACCGCGACGGAACCTCCTCCCCAGTTGCCGCCGGTGAGCGTAAGTGTGTCCGTGGCCCATGTTTCGCTGTAATTCGGCGACAGCACCTTGATCCATCCGAACGCCTGAGTGTTGGGCCCGACGGTCGGCTGCAGCTTGTAACTGAAGTCCATCTTGACGCGGCCTGACGCGACGTCGCTCAAGGTGAGGACGCGGTCGACAAACAGCAGTGTGTTGACGACCTGGTTGTTGCTCCAATCCGGAGCGTAGTTGTAGTCCGGGTAAACCTTGGCCTGAAACAAGCCCTGGTCGGGCCCGCCTTGCCCAAACTCGATCGCGTTTGGGCCTTGGTACGGACCATTGGGATAGTAGCCGTAATACTGGCCGCCCGTGAACGACCCACTGCTCGTGAAGATCTGCTTGCCCATCTGCCACTGCGTCGGGAACGACGGCTGGTTGACAAAGGTCGCGCCGCTCTCACCGGCGGCCTCGAAGTTGTCGAAGAACCACGTCGCCGCTCGCGCCGAACCACCAAGGCAGAGGACGATCCAGACGAAGCCACAGCGCGTCGCCAAATCTACACATCTCACGGTTTTCCTCCCCACAGCGCGAGTTGAATAAACTCAAGCCCGACGCGACTGAGTCTAACCGAAACGTTTCGGGGAATTCAAGTGATTTGCGACCGGCACAACGCTTCCCTGGGATGGGCATAGCACCAGAAACAGCGCCAACTCCAACGCACCATGGTGCTAAAAATGGCTGTTTGATGCGAGAAACGGAGGCAATTCCGCATGAATCGCCGTCAACCGGGGGACGGCAGGCCGACGCGACACGCCCAATGAAACAGTTTCGCTTTTTGGCGGAAACAGTTTCATCTTTTTCGTGAACATCGCTCACATTTTGTGAAATGCATCACCGGGTTGGTGATGAGGGCTCACGCGGCCAACAGTTGGCCAAGGTCGCTTCAACCGCATTTTTTCCGCGATTCCACGCAAATTTTGCAGCTGCATGCTTTTTGGCACAGCGATTGCCCCTCCGTGCGTTCAGGGGGTCAACGCCAGTCGCGTTCGTCAAACACCCTTGCAACGGTTCCCAATCATCGCCCGAAGGGCGGAAAGGACGTCTCATGAGTCGGAAATGTTCGATTGCGACGGTGTCGCAGTCATTTTGGAATTCGATGGCCCGCGCCATCCGCGGTGCGGGCATGCTCGGCCTCTTGATCGCCGGAGGCCTGGCGGGCTCGGCAGCGCACGCGATCGACGTCGTCACGGTGACGATCGATCAGTCGAAAATGACCAATGGGTTCATGAATGTCTTCGAACTCAACAACGCCTATGTCTTCAGCTCCGGCTGGGGCATCGCCGACCTGAATGCCACCTTCCCGAACTCGGCAACGGTGAATTTCACCCCCAACACCATCGGAGATCCAAATCCGTTCTGGTACACGCCCTCGGGTCAGCCCGGGGCGTCCGGCAACAAGAACATGGAAGCCAATCTCTACGCCCAGTTCGCCGATGGCGAAGTCTCGGGCAAAATCGTCAACTTCAAGGGAGACGTGACGGGCTACACGCTCCAGCCCGGATGGTCGTTCAAGGCCTTCATCCGTGACTTTAATGCCGACTACTCGGGCGTCGTGGAAACCTCGACGCCGATCACCGGCACCGGAAGTTTCGACATCGGAGCGCTCATCAGTCCCGACCCCACGCGGCATCAGCAGTATGGCCTGCAAATGTACGGGCCGAACGTCTGGGCCACCGACATCGCCTCGAAGGGCAGCGTCACCGTGACTGCGGTGCCGGAGCCCTCCGGCCTCGCCCTGCTCGCGGCGTGCGGCGGCGTGATGGCGTTTGCGGCACGGCGTCGTGCCGCGAAGCAAGGCTGACCCAGTTCCAGGACTTCGCCCGTCCTGACACCGATGATCTGGCAATTAAAAGTCCCGCGAGGCTTCGGCCTCGCGGGATTTTTTTGCGCTCTGGTCAGGGCCGGACTTCGAAGCACCAGTTGTCGACCGTGGCCGACCCTGAGCCGTCGCCCACGGTGACGAAGAGCCGATAGGCCCCTGGTTTGGACGGTGCCGAGACTTCGGCCCGGCCGTGTTCGTCGAGCGCCGTCACCGCCCCCGAGACCGCCGCGGGCGCCCGTTCGGCGTCGCCGCCTTCCCGCCGGTCGGTGCTCTCGGCGATCACCTCGAAGCGATACTCGAGCGGCCGTCCCTCCGGATCCTCGTACCGCACCCGCACGGCGACCTTCTGGCCGGGCTTCAGCGAGGCATTCGCGAGCGGCACTTCCGCCTCTTTGAGCACCGGCGCCCGATCGGCCGGCCACTTCCCCGTCCAGGCCTTCACGAGCGCGTCGACCCTCGGCGTCTTCTCGCCGTCGGGCGTGAGCATGCCGAACCAGCTCCACGTGGCCTCCTGCTTGTGCCCCCAGAGAAACGCATAGGTGCCCAGGCACTGCTTGCGATCCTCCATCACCGTCCGGTGGGCGGAGAACGTGTCGCCCGCCTTCTCGCGGCTCGAAGGCTCGATCGGCGCGTTCCAGGCGGTGCGGGCGGTCTCCCAGGGGCCGAGCAGGCCGAACTCCGTGATGCAGTAGGGCTTCACCCAGCCGTTTTCATGGAGGATCCGGCCGACGGCCGCCACGCCGCCGTAGGCGTTCACGCCGAGGATGTCGATGTCGGGCGCGTGCTCGATGATCGCCCGGACCTTGTCGGGATTGACGTTGGCCACCACCGTCATCACGGGATGGCGCGGATCGAGCCGCTTCACGAGGCGGGCCAGCTCGTTGACCTCGCGCCAGATCACGGGATTGGCGCCGTTGCTGACCGGCCCCTCCATCTCGTTGCCGAGGCCCCAGAAGAGCACCGCCGGATGATCCCGGTGCCGGGTCACCGCGTCTTCCACCTTGGCGCGCTGCCGGGCCACCTGGGCGGGATCGCCGTAGTCGAACCCATGCCGCTCGTGCTCCAGCCAGATGCCCACCGTCGCTGCCAGGCCGAGTTTTTCGGCCGCGTCAAGCAGTGGCAGACCGTCGACCTTCCGGTCGCACGATTCGATGCCCCACGTGCGGAAGGTCGTGCCGCCGCATTCGGCCAGGAGATCGAGCCGCTCTTCGCCACCCACGCCGCGGATTTCAAACGGTTTGCCGCCGCGGAGGATGGTGAATCCGTCGGCCGCGGAGCCCTCGATGACGACCGGCACCGGCCCCCGGGCCGGCTGGTCCGCACCCGCCGAGGCCCCCGCGAGGACCGCGATCAGGCCGCTGGGGAGAGCACGCCACCACGGGCTCGCCCCGCGCACGCCGCGTTCACTTTTCATCGAGCACCGCATCGAAATCCAACTGCTTGAGCCGCTGGGCTGCCGCCTCGGCAGGCCGCCAGAACCAGCCCTTGGGATCCCAGCACTGCGCATGGCCATACGACTCGACCAACGTCTTGTAGGCTGCGGCCGCATCCGCCTTGCGGTCTTGCTTCTCGAGCGCCTGGCCCTGGATGAAGCAGCACGTCCCGACGTCGTTGAGCGCCCAGGCGTCGTGCGCCTTCTCGGCCGGCAGGAAGTCCTTCAGCCCGGCCTCCTGCTTCTCGGCCTCGTCCCCGTAGAGTTCGCGACACTTGTCGGTGAACAGTGCCACCTTGTCGAATTCGCCGGCGCCCAACGCCGTCCAGGCCTTGCCGGTGAGCGTCTGCGAGGAAGCGTCGCCGAATTCGTCCTGCGACCGCCCCACGGCGGCCACGAGCAGTGCCACGGCCATCGCGGCCCCGCACGCCGCCCGCCCCAGGAAAGCCGTCCGTTCGGCTAACGCCGGACAGAAATCGCGGCCTCGACCCTTGATAAACACCATGATTTTTCCCTATGATCGGGGTTCTGAAACTGTTTCGCCCTTCGGAACGACCGCGAGGCATTCTATGGCGGATCAGGCTGCTGCCGCAACAAGTCAGTTGCGATCCGTCAAGGGAGTGCCCGCCGGAGACAAGCGGCCCGCCGAACCGGTCGCCCCCGCGGGCGGCATCGAGACACCGCGCTCGTCACAGCCGGCCTGCAGTTGGGAATCGCACGACGGCGGCCTCCACGCCTGCATCGACCGGGTCGATCAGATGCGGCCCTTCCTGATGAACGTGGTCAGCAACGGCGACGCCTGGCTGTTCATCGGCAGCAACGGCGGCCTGACGGCGGGGCGGCGCAGTCCCGACGAGGCGTTTTTTCCCTATCGCACCGCCGACAAACTGCTGCGCCAGCCACACGACTCGGGTGTGGCTTGCCTGCTGCGCGTCGACGGCCGGCTGTGGGAACCGTGGCGACCGGGGTACCCCGTGTTCGGTCGCCGTCGCCGTCTGCTCAAACATGAAGTGGGCACGAGCGTCGTGTTCGAGGAAGACGACGTCGGGTCCGGCCTGCGAATCCGCTGGCGGCTCGCGCCCACCGAGGCATTCGGGCTTGTCCGCATCTGCAGCCTCGAGAACCTCGGGCCGCAGCCCGTCGACGTGGAACTGCTCGATGGCTGGCACCAGGTGCTGCCGCCCGGCGTGACCGAGCAGACCTACGCCCGCTACAGCTACCTCGCGGCTGCATACATGCGGCACGAACTGCTCGCCGACGCCGGCCTCGCGATCTTCACGCTCAATGCGGCCATCAGCGATCGCCCGGAGCCCGCGGAATCGCTGCGGGCTGCCACGGCCTGGTCGCTCGGGCACCGAACGCCGACGCGCCTGCTCTCCGAGCGACACCTCGACGAGTTTCGCACCGGCCGGCTGAGCGGAAGCGCTGCGGAGATCCGCGGAGAGTTCGGCGCGTTCCTGGTCCACGACAGGCTTCGCCTCGCGCCGGAGGAGCGGCACGAATGGATGCTGGGCATCGACACGGGGCTCGACCATGCCGCTCTCGTCGAGCTTCGGCACCGCCTGGCCGACCCCGACGAGTTCCATGCCGCGGTGGCTGCGGCCGTGCGCGACGAGGCCCAGGCCGTCCGCCTCCGGATCGCCGCCGCCGACGGCCTGCAGCGCACGGCCGACCGCGCGACGACGGCCCACCACTGCTCCAACACGCTGTTCAACATCATGCGCGGCGGCACGTTCCCGGATGGCTACCGGTGTCACCCGGAAGACGTGGCGACGTTCGTCGCGATGCGCAACCGCCGGGTGCTGGCCCGGCACGCCGAGTGGATCGCCGCCCTTGGCCCCTTGAACGTCGACGAACTGCGGGCGGCGGCGGCCGCCCGGGGCGACGCCCAGCTCACACGACTGATCCACGAATACCTGCCGCTGAGCTTCAGCCGGCGACATGGCGACCCCAGCCGCCCGTGGAATCGCTTCGACATCCAGACGCGCGATCCGGACGGCCAGCCTGTTTTCGCCTACAGCGGCAACTGGCGCGACCTGTTTCAAAACTGGGAGGCCCTCGGCCACAGCCACCCCGGCTACCTCGCCGGCATGATCGCCGTGTTTCTCAACGCGAGCACCGCCGACGGCTACAACCCCTACCGCGTCACCCGCGAGGGCATCGATTGGGAGGTGCCCGAGCCGGGAAATCCCTGGAGCCACATCGGCTACTGGGGCGATCATCAGATCGTCTACCTGCTGCGGCTCCTCGAGGCCCACGAGCGGTTCTGGCCGGGCGAACTGGCGGCGGCGCTCCATGAGCCCCGCTATGCATCCGCGGTCGTGCCCTACCGGATCGCCGGCTTCGAC
Organism: uncultured Candidatus Kuenenia sp.; assembly: GCA_964508125.1. GTDB lineage: Bacteria > Planctomycetota > Planctomycetia > Pirellulales > UBA1268 > RGVT01. Next base: position 9,447 of record CAZDTC010000019.1, on the reverse strand, counting down.
GACCTCGTGCGCGACCCACGCCACTCCATCAGCTTCGATCAGCCACTCCATGCCCGCCTGGTCGACCGGGCGGCGTCCGTCGGCTCCGACGGAAAACTGCTCGCGGACTCCGCCGACGAGCCGCGGTTGTTCTCGCTCGCCGAGAAGCTGCTCGTGCCGGCGCTCGTGAAGATCTCGAACCTGGTGCCCGGAGGGGGCATCTGGCTGAACACGCAGCGGCCCGAGTGGAACGATGCCAACAACGCCCTGGCCGGCTGGGGCCTGTCGGTGGTGACGGTCTGCCATCTCCGGAGTTACCTCGCGTTCCTCGACCACCTGTTCGCCGCCAGTCCCGTCGGCGATTTCGCCCTCTCCGCGCCCCTGGCGCGGCTCGTCGCAGCCATCGCCGCCGCGATACCCGCCGCGGGCGGCTGCGACCCGGCACGGCGGCAGGAGGTGTTCGAGGCGCTGGGCCGCGCGGGCGAGGCCCATCGGGCTGCGATCTACGCCGGACTCGACGGCTCGGTCACTGCGGTCTCGAACGCCGCGATCCAGGACGTGATCCACCGCTGCCTGGCCCTCGTCGACGACACGATCCGCGCGAACCGCCGCGCCGACGGCACCTACGCGAGCTACAACGTGCTCGAGTTCGTCCGGGGCGCGCCGGAGATCCGCCCGCTGGAGCTCATGCTCGAGGGACAGGTCGCGGTGCTCGCCAGTGGCCTCCTCGCCGATGACGAGGCGGCGGCGCTGCTCGACGCGCTGGCGACGAGCCCGCTCGTCCGGCCCGACCAACAGAGCTACATGCTCCAGCCGGACCGGCCGTGCATGCCGTTTTTGGACCGCAATCGCCTGCCCGATGACTGGCGGATGCGGGCCCCGCGGCTCGCCGCCCTCGTCGCCGCGGGCGACCGGTCGGTCGTGGTGGTGGACCGCGACGGGGCTGCCCGGTTCCACGCCGACATCGTCAATGACGCGGAGTTGCGGCGCCGCTTCGACACCGCAGCGTTGCCCGACGCCGACGCGGCCCTGGCGATGTGGGAAGAGGTCTTCCACCATCGCGAGTTCACCGGCCGCAGCGGAAGCTTCTTCGCCTTCGAGGGCTTGGGCAGCATCTATTGGCACATGGTGGCGAAGCTGCTGCTGGCCACCAGGGAATGCCACGACAGGTCGGCGGGAGCGGCCCGCGCGCGGCTGGCCGCGGCCTATCACCGCATCCGCGACGGCCTGGGCTTCCGCAAGCAGGCGGCCGACTATGGAGCCTTCCCCAGCGACGCCTACTCCCACACTCCACGGCACACCGGGGCACAGCAGCCGGGCATGACGGGACAGGTGAAGGAGCAGATCCTCGCCCGGCTCGGCGAACTGGGCGTCGTCGTCGAGCGGGGGCATGTACGGTTCGCCCCCGCGTTGCTGCCGGCCGAGGAGATTCTCGCCGGAGGTGGACGGTTTGCCTACGTCGACGTCGCCGGACGGGAGCGTTCTCTCGCGCTCCCCCCCCACGCCCTCGCCTTCACGTTCTGCCAGGTCCCGGTGGTCTACCGCTTCGGCTGCCGCGAGGCGACGATCCTGATCCGCCGGGGCGAGGCGATCGAGGAGGTGGCCGGCGACCGCCTGCCGGCCGCAGCTGCGGCAGAGGTCTTCCGCCGCACGGGGACGGTGACCGGGCTCGAGGTGCTGTTCGCAGGGGGCGAGGCGTGAAGGATCGCGGCGACATGAAGCTCTCGCTCGTCGAGAAGGTCGGCTACGGCCTCGGCGACACGGCCAGCAATTTCGTCTGGGCGTTGATGATGAACTTCATCATGTACTTCTACACCGACATCTTCGGCATCACGGCCGCGGCCACGGGCACGATGCTGCTCGTGGCGCGGTCCACCGACGGCCTGTTCGACTTCTTCGTGGGCGCCGTCGCCGATCGCACGCAGACCCGCTGGGGAAAATTCCGCCCCTACCTCGTCTGGCTGTGCCTCCCCCTGGCGGCCGTGTTCGTGGCCGCATTCACCACGCCGCAGTGGTCGCCGCCGGCCAAACTGGCCTACGCCTGGATCACCTACAACCTCCTCATGCTCCTCTACTCGGCCATCAACATCCCCTACGGGGCGCTTTCCGGCGTGATGACCGACGATCCGCTCGAGCGCACGAGTCTCAATGCCTACCGCATGGGGCTGGCCCAGGTCGGCGGAATCGTGGCCAACACGAGCTTTCTCTGGCTCATCGCGCGATTGGGGGGCGGCGACCAGGCCGCTGGAGCCCACCGGACGGTGGCCGTGTTCGCCGCGGCGGCGGTGGTCCTGTTCCTCGTGACGTTCTTCACGACGCGGGAGCGGATCCATCCGCCGCCCTCCCAGCGCGTGGGCTTGGGGCAGGACGTGCGGATGCTCCTGGCGAACCCCCACTGGCTGATGATGTTCATCGTGGGCATCGTCAACATCACCTTCGCCGTGATCCGCGGGTCGGCCGGAATCTACTACCTGAAGAGTTTTCTCGGCTGGGCGGAAGACGACCGACGGATCGCGCTCTTCTTCCTCGCCGGCGGCCTGGCGATGATCGTCGGAGCCATGCTCACGCGGCGGGTGGTCGCGATCCTCGGCAAGAAGCGCGCGTTCATCGGCAGCCTCGCCGTCGTGGCGGCCACGGCGGCGCCTTTTTTCCTGATCCGGCCCGACCAGGCCTGGCTGGTGTTCGTGCTGCAGATCCTCGGCATGCTGGCGGCGGGCGTGAACGCCACGCTCTACTGGACCCTCTTGGCCGACACGGCCGACTTCGCGGAGTGGAAATTCGACGCCCGCTCGACCGGCCTCGTGTTCTCGGCGACGACGTGCGCGCAGAAGGCGGGCATGGGAATCGGCGCGGCGATCGCCGGCATGCTCCTCGACTGGTATGGCTACGTCCCGAACGCCGCACAATCTCCCGCCGCGCTCCACGGCATCGTTCTGATGATGAGCCTGATCCCGGCCGCCGGCTTGGCGATCCTGGCAGCGGCATTTTGCGGCTACGGGCTCACCGAACCGGCCTGCGAGACGATTCGGGCCGAACTCGCCGAACGACGCCGCAGGCGCTGATCGGCGCGGGCGTTGACCCCCTTCTTGTGCGGGCCGAAACCGCTTGCCAGGAAAACGCGGCGGCGATATAGTTTATGAAACAGTTGCATGAGATCGGACTGGGTGGCTGTCGGGGAGGGGGGCTGTAGACTTCGATTCTGTAGTCCAAACAGTTTCACTCACGCCGCTCCGCCGGCATCATGCAAAGGGAGTGCCATGCCTAGCGTCCGTGCCATCGCGTCGAAACTCAAGCTTTCTCCCTCGACGGTCTCGCGCGTCCTCAACAACTACCCCGACGTCGACGAGTCGACGCGCGAGCGCGTGCTCGCCTGCATCAACGAACTCGGGTACGTGCCTCGGATCGGTCGCCGGATCACCAACGTGATCGCCCTCGCCTACCCAGACGACCTCGTGCGATCTGAATACGGGTCGTTCGAGCCCGCTCTCCTGAGCGGGATCATGCGCGGCCTGGAGGAGCAGCACTTCGACCTCAAGTTGCTCAGCCTGCGCCGCGACAAGGGGGCCAAGGAGACCTACACGCAATTCTTCCTCCGCAAGGGCATCCGCGGCGTGATCCTGCGGTGCAGTCGCTACAACCGGGCCGTGCTCGCGGAGATCGCCGAAGAGGGCTTTCCCGCCGTGGTCGTCGCCGCGGAGTTCGACGACCCGCGGATCAACTTCGTCCGCGGCGATTCCTATCCCAGCAGCCGACAGGCCGTGGAGCACCTGATCGGCCTGGGACACCGGCGGATCGGGCTGGTGGTCCACAACGTCCCCGACACCGACCACGCCGACCGCCGCCGGGCCTACGACGACGCCCTGTTTTGCAAGGGCATCAAGCTCGATCCGTCGCTGGTGATGGAACTGCCTGCCAGCGTGCAGTCGGGGGAGCAGGCGGTCGACACGCTGCTGGGGCTGCCCGAGCCTGCGACGGCGATCTTCGCGACCAATCCCATGACGGCGTTGGGCATCATGCGCCGGGCCCAAGAGCGCGGAATGGTCGTGCCGCGCGACCTGTCGGTCGTGGGCGTCGACGACAGCGACGTGCGGATGCACGTCTGGCCGAGGCTCTCGGCCGTCACGCAGGACGCCTCGGCGCTCGGGCTGGAGGCGGCGCTGTGGCTGACCCGCTCGATCACCCTCGGCGGCACCAAGGCAACCTGCCGCCGCACACTCGCCACGAGTTTCGAGGTCAACGGAACCACCGCCGCCCCGGCGACTCCGATCGGCGGAGCGGAAGCCTGGACTCCCCCACCCCAACCGAGCCCGAAGCCGCGCAAGCGCCGCCACGATTCATGATGTCCGTTTTCAGCGTACCGCACCGTCGCTCTCGTCACAGGAGACTCGAGATGATTCGCAGCGTCAGAAAGGGATTCACGCTGGTCGAACTGCTCGTCGTGATCGCCATCATCGGCGTGCTGATCGGCCTGTTGCTGCCGGCCGTGCAGTCGGCGCGGGAGACCGCGCGGCGCACGGGGTGCGTCAACAACCTTCGGCAACTCGGCCTCGCCTGCCAGACCTTCGAGTCGTCGCAAAAGTCCTACCCCACCGCCGGCGGCCAGAAAAACACGTTCTGGGACACCGGCGAAGTCATGAAGCCGCTGAATGGCCGGGAGAACCTCGGCTGGGCCTACCAGGCGTTGCCCTACATGGAGGAGGCGAACCTTGCGTCCCAGCGCTCCACCCAGGGCTATCTCGGGGGCAAGCCGACGCTCGTCGCGGCCCCGATCTCGGCCCACGTGTGCCCGACACGGGGCCCGAGATTCGCGGACAACGGCGTGGATGTCTTCAGCCTCACCGACTACGCCGGCGTGATGAACAGCGAGCAGGCCGATCAGGGCATCCCCGGGTGGTCGCAGTCTCAACGGCGATGGCAGCACTGGCTGCCCAACGACGCCAAGGAGGAGGATCTCGTCTGGACGGGCATCATCAAGAAGGGCTACCACGTCAACATGGCCGCCTCTCCGCCCACGGTCACGAAGTACACGCTCGTCACGCCCGCGCGAATCCTCGACGGAGCGTCGAAAACCATCATGCTGGCCGAGAAGGCAGCGAACGCGAAGGACGGGAATTACCAGTTGCTCGGCGGCGGAGACATGTATTGGGAGGATCCAGGGCGGTTCGTGCCGTCCGACTGGGGCTCGATCCGGCAGTTCGGCACGAAGGACTACATCGTTCGCGGCGACAAGGACGACCGCCCCAGCGGCATGTACGTTGCGGCCGTCGGCCAGAACTCCGCGCGAACCCGGGAGTTCGGTTTCGGTGCCGCACATCCGGGAACGTTCTCGGCCGTGATGGGTGACGGCTCCGTGAAAACGATCAGCCTCACCGCCACGCCATCGGTACTCGTCAGCCTGGGGCACCGCTCCGACGGCGGCTCCGCCAGTCTCGACTCCCTGTGACGACACCGCGAGGCCCGTGACGCGCCGCCGGTGCGACAGCACTCCGCAGCGGCCCCATCCCAACCCACCAAAAGAGGAACCATGCCACGCTTCACCCCCCTGGGAGTCACGCTCGTCGCCGTCGTGCTGGCGTGCGGGCCGGGATGCGGCCAGCGCGACGAGACGGGCGATTCGGTGATCAAGGCCGCGAACCCCAGCAACATCCATCGGCTCACGAACCTGTATTCGGTGTTCGCGACGCAACACGGCGGAAACGGACCGCGCGATGAGAAGGAATTCCGCGAATTCATCGCCGCACTGGGACCGGAGCGCCTCGAACGAATGGGCATCGATGCCCAGGCGATCGACGGGATTTTCAAGAGCGAGCGGGATTCACAGCCCTTCATCGTTCGCTACGGCCGCCAGAACTCGGATGCTCCCCCATCCGGCGGCAAAGTGGAGCTTGGCGGCGTCATCGTGCTCGAGGCGCAGGGGGCCGACGGGAAGCGTCAGGCTGGCTTTATCGGCACGCGCGAGGTGAAGAACCTCGACGCGACCGAGGCCGCCAAGATCGAGTGATCGCGCTGGTTTCGCGATGCGCGGACCGTGGTCTCGCGGCTTTCCGGCGGCACCAGGCCTCCCAGACCATGCAGCCGATTCCGCCCGCACACGACAGCCACGTCGCCGGCTCCGGAACCGCCAGGCCGCTCCCGAGGCCCGGCACCGCTGCCGCGGCCAACGCCGGGCTGTAGGGCCCCGTGTCGAACAGGCTCGCCGACACCGACGCCACCACGTCGTCGAAATCCACCACGCCGTTGTAGTCGAAATCCCCCAGCGCCCACGTCGCCGGCCGGCCCGTGTCGTAGAGACCGCCCGACACGAACTGCAGCACGTCGTCGAAGTCCACCACACCGTTCAGGTTCCAGTCACCGGCCGCTGCGAAGGCCACCGTGAACGACCCGCCGCCGTTGTCGACCCAGCCCACCGCGCGGCCGCTCGTGGCTGCTGCGGCACTCGATCCGATCCCCGATGTGCCGCTCCACGTGCCGTTGTTCCTGCCCGCCTTGATTCCCGCCACGATTCCCGCGGCCGTCTGGCCGGCGGTCACCCTGAGCCCGCCGAGGCCCACGTCGATGAGGCCGTTGTTCACGAGCGCGGGCACCACCGCCGCCACTTGTGGCCCCACCGAGAGCTTCGCCCCGGCCGCCACCGTCACCGCGCTCGAGGAGAGGGCGGCAGGAGTGGCCAACTCCAGCGTGCCCTGCGTCACCGTCGTCGGACCGGTGTGGGTGTTCGTGGCCGTCAGCCTCATCGTGCCGTTTCCAGTTTTCGTCACGGAAGCAGCGGCAGCGATCAGTGGATTGCCGACGGCGGCCTGCGTGAGGGTGCCGCTGGTGGCGGCCAGCGTGATGGCAGGGGGGCCGGCCGTGAAGGCACGCACGTAGTCGACCTGCATCGTGGCCGGAAAAGGAGTGCTCGCGGTGGGGTTGCCGACGTAGTCGCCCCCGACTGCGAGGTTCAGGAGCATGAAGAACGGCCTGTCAAACGGTGCCGGATACGTGCCACCCGTGCTCCACCAGGAGTTCCGCGTGGCATACAGCACGTCGTCGACGAACCAGCGAATCTCCGGCGTGCCACTCGTGTCCCACTCCAGCGCATACGTGTGGAACTGCGCGATTGTCTGCCCGGCCGGCAGAATCCGGGTGGCGGAGCTCTGGGTGTTGTTGGGCCAGGGGCCTCCGAAATGGATGGTGCCGGCGACGCGGTCGGGATTCTGTCCGCGGGCTTCCATGATGTCGATCTCGCCGGACGCCGCCCATCCTCCGTAGGTGTCGCTCGCGGGCAGCATCCAGATCGCGGGCCAGAGTCCCTGCCCCGTGGGCAGGGCGGCCCGGATCTCGAACCGCCCTCCCGCCTGACTGAACGTGCCCTGCGTCTTGAGCCGCGCCGACGTGTAGGCCTGGCCGCCGAACGTCTCGCGTCGGGCCGTGATCTGCAGCATGCCTCCGCTCACGGCCGCGTTCTGGACGCGGTTGGTGTAGTACTGCAGTTCGTTGTTGCCCCAGCCCGTCAGGCCATATTGGGAGCCGGTTCCGAGATCGTACGACCAGCGCGTCGTCTGCACCGCGGCACCATCAAACTCATCCTGCCAGGACAGATACGGATAGTTTGCGGCCCCGGCCGGGGCGGTGGCCCCCTGCAGCACCGAGGCGACGGCCGCCACCGTGGCAAACGCAGAGGGCCGTTGGAGGATGTGCCGCATGGATTCGATCATACATTTCCGGCCGGAATGGGCACGATCATCGAGCAGGACTGCATGGGCAATCCCCGGCCGGGCCCACGTCGGTTGAACAGGCCGCTCCCCTGCGGGTAGTCTGCCGCACTCCCCTCAGGACGATTTCCCAGCGCCGCATGAACGCCGCCCCCCCTCCCACCCCTTGCGCCGGCCCATCTCTCCTCGTCACCGGCGGCACCGGACTGCTCGGTTCCTACCTCGTGCGCGACCTGCTCCTCGCCGGCCGCAGCCTGGCCCTGCTCGTGCGCCGCGATCGCAAGCGATCGGCCGCCGCCCGGGTCGAGACGCTTGTCCGGCGCTGGGAGGACGCGCTCGACACCGCCCTGCCCCGGCCCGTCGTCCTCGAGGGCGACCTGTCGCAGCCGCTCTGCGGACTCTCCGAGAAGGATCGCCACTGGATCCACTGGAACTGCTCTGAACTGCTCAACAACGCCGCGTCGCTCACCTTCCGCGGCAGTGACCGGGCCGCCGAACCCTGGCTCTCGAACGTCACCGGCACGAGCCATGCGATCGCCCTGGCCCGCTCGGTGGGCATCGAGCACTTTCATCACGTCTCCACCGCCTACGTATGCGGCCTGCGCACCGGCACCGTGCATGAAGACGACCTCGACGTCGGCCAGGCCTTCGGCAACGACTACGAGACGAGCAAGTGCGAAGCCGAGAAGATGGTGCGGGACGCCGGCTTTGGCTCGGCCACCGTCTACCGGCCGTCGATCATCGTCGGCGATTCGGAAACCGGCTACACATCGACCTATCACGGCTTCTACGCCGGTCTGCGGCTCGGACACACGCTGCTCACCCGCGTCGTGAAGGGGGCCACCAGCGGCTCTGCCGTGCTCACGCTCCTCGGCGTCAATCAGGCCGACCACAAAAACTTCGTACCCGTCGATTGGGTGGCCGCGGTGATCGCCCACGCCGTGCAGACGCCCGCCGCGCGGGGCCGCACGCTCCACCTCACGCACCCCGACCCGCTCCCGCTCCGCACCGTCGGCCGCGTCATCCAGCAGGCCGTCGAGACGTTTTCCGTGGCCGCCTCCCCCGATGACCCGGATCTCCGCGACGAGCAGTGGTTTGCCGACAACCTCCGCACCCAACTCGACGTCTACCAGAGTTATTTCCGGAACGACCCCGTCTTCGATCGGCGACACACGACCGAGATCGCAGGACACCTGCCCTGCCCCGCGCTCGACGACACGACGCTCCTGCGGATGGCGCAATTTGCCATCGAATGCGATTTCGGGCGCCGTCCTGCTCGAACGACGGTGTCCTCGGCAGCCTCGCCCTGATCGGGAAAAATATCGGTTCGCAGCGCGGCGGCCCACCCATGACGTTTCCCCTGCCGCTGACGCCATTCGAGGAATACGCCCTCCGCGACGGCACGTCCTCGCACCCGCTCGAATTTTTCTACCGGCTCTCGTTCGACGGCCCGCTCGATCCCGGCGCCGTCGCGACCGCTGCCGCAGAGACCTTTCGCCGGCATCCGCTCCTCGCCGCCCGCATCGACGACCGCACCGGCTTGACGCCGCGGTTTATGCCCGGCGACGCGCCACCTGTGCCGACGCTCGCGACGGGGCCCGACGACGACCTGCCTCCGATCCCCGCGCTCGACGAAGCCTCCGGGCCGCTCGCGCGGTTGTTCCTCGTCGAGCGGCCCACGGGCACGAGCGACATCCTGGCGCAGTTTCATCACGTCGCCTGCGACGGCCTCGGCGCCCTCGCGTTTCTCGCCGACTTCTGTGCGCTCCTCGAC
>CAZDTC010000018.1:0-18662 GCA_964508125.1 uncultured Candidatus Kuenenia sp. | reverse complement strand
TCACGCCCTCGAGCGTGGAGACGTCGCGGTCCATCTCCTCGGAGAGCTGCGGGTGGCGGTCGGTCGGGATGCCGCGACCGTCGTCCTCCACAGTGACGCTGCCGTCGACATTCACCGTCACGGTCACGTTTTTGGCGTGGCCGGCCATGCACTCGTCGATCGAGTTGTCGACCACCTCGTAGACCAGGTGATGCAGGCCGCGGGAGGTGTTGTCGCCGATGTACATGCCGAACCGCTCGCGCACGTGCTCGCGGTCGGAGAGGTGCTTGAGATCGGCGCTCGTGTAATCGGGCTGGCTCGATGCGTCTGCCATGGTCTAGCTCCCTCTTTCAGTGGATGGTGTCGGCCGGCCGGCGTCGGGCAGGACGCGGCAGCGGATGTCGGTGATCCCCTCGCCCGGCACGCTTTCGGCGAGGCGGGCGAGGATCTCCCGCTTGTGGAAGCCCATCTCCTGCACGAGCGCCGAGTGGCTGACGTGCACCTCGAGCACGCCGCGGCGCACGAGGCCGGCCTGCGACCGCCCCTTGAAGGCCGCCGGGGCCACCTTCTCCCAGGCCTCGGCCAGGGCGCTCGTCGCCTGCTCCTGGTCGTAGCCGGTGCGGGCCAGGAGCCGCGACACGAGGCCGCCGATCGAACGTGGTCCGCCGGTGGTGTGCATGGGCATCGGCATGTCAGTCGGCGGCCAGCGGCATGATCACGTAGCCGTAGCCGTCGTCGGTGCGGCAGACGCAGGCGCTCTGCGGATCGGTGAGCTCGAACGACACGTTCGCTCCGCCGTCGAGCACGCGAAGGAAGTCGGCCACGAAGCGCGGGTCGAGCTTGATCTTTACGCCCGGACCGGCATGGTCGATCGGCAGTTCGATGCGGCTCTCGCCACTCTCGGCCGACCGGCCCGAGAGCACGAGCCGGCCCGGCTCGAACGAGAAATCGACCCCCTTCGACTGCTCGCTCGTCACGATCGCCGCCTGCCGCACCGCAGCGAGCAACGGCCCCGTGACGAGGCTCACCTTCACCGCCTCCGGCCGCTCGGGAAACACGTCGCGCCAGCGCGGGAAGCGGCCCTCGACGAGCCGAGCGGAAACCGTGGTCGCCCCCGTCTTCACGAGGACCTCGGCGGGCCGCACCGCCACGTGCACGGGCGCATCGGCCGCACCCAGACAGCGCTCGATGAGCTGCATCGCCCGGGCCGGCACGATCGGCTGGGCATCGGACGGACTGCCGCCGAAACCTGCGGCCGGCCCCTCCATCTTCGCGAGCCGGCGGCCGTCGGTGCCCACCGCGGTGACCGATTTCGTGGAGAGTTCGAGCAGCACGCCGCCGAGAGCGAAGCGGCTCGACTCGTTGTCGGTGGCGAACACGGTGCGCTTGACGAGCTCGCGCACCAGCGGCGTCGAGAGCTCGAAGCAGGCGTCGCCCGGAAACGTGGCCACCGAGGGAAACTCGAGCGGGTCTTCGGCGGGCAGGCGAAACTCGCTCCGCGGCGCCTTGACGAGCGTGGCGGTGCCATCCGTGGAGAGTTCGAACACCGTGCCTGCCGCACTCTCGCGGACGATCGCCATCAGGCGGCCGCTGGGAAGCAGAGCCGCGCCGGCGGCGAGCGTCTCCACCCCCTCGATCGCGGTGCGGATGCCCACCTCGAGATCGGTGGCCGAGAGCACGGCCGAATCATGGCTCGCCTCGAGTTTGACGTTTGTGAGGACCGGCTTGGGCGACCTGGCCGGCACCACCGCCGACGCGCTCTGCAGTGCCGCCAGGAGCGGCTCTCGGGAACAACGTATCTTCATCAGGCTCGAATTTTCCTTTCCTGCCGGGCCCCTTACTGTACCCGACCGGAGGCCCGCTGAAATCCCCTCGAAGCCCGTGATTTTCGCCTGTTTTCGGACCCGCGCACCCTCCTCTTTCTTCCTATCACTTCTCTCTCTCAATACAGGGTATGAGTGAAAGGGAGAAGAAGACAAAGAATAAGAGTAAGGCCTTGCCTCGAGAGCAGGTCGGCATGCGTGGTGTGTTGGGGCAGGACCCCCGTTCACACCGCACAATCGCGGGAAAATACCGGAAAAATCCGTCGTCGAAATCGTGTCGAAAGATTGTCGGAACTGCTACCAGAACCGACTTGGTGCAATGACGATCAAAGGCCGGCAAAGAGGTGGACAGGTCTCGACGGCACGACGGACGCACGACGGCTTGTCGGCAGATGCTCGGTCGAAGCCGTGCCGGTTCGACGCATGTCGGCTGGTGACGCTGCCGTTGGGAACGCCGCCGACGAGCGATCGACGAATCAGCCGACAACGGGCCGACGGCTACCGCACGTCGAGAAGCTCGACGAGGAAGTGCAGCGTCGCGTTCGGCGGGATCACCGGCGGGGCGCCGCGGGCACCGTAGCCAAGCTTGCTCGGGATCAACAGTTCGATCATGCCGCCTTGGCCCACGAGCTGCATCCCCTCGGTCCAGCCGGGGATGACGCCATTGAGCGGAAACTCGATCGCCTCACCGCGCTTGTAGGAACTGTCAAACACCTTGCCGTCGTCGAGCCACCCGTGGTAGTTCACCTTCACATTATTCGTCGCCTTGGGATTGGCCCCGGTGCCTTTCCTCAGCACGCGGTATTGCAGGCCGGAGGCCGTCGAGGCGAATGCCTTGGGAGCATCGGCGTCGATCGCACCGGCGCCGGTGGGGAGGGTGGGATGGGGCACGTCGTCGGCCATGAGGGTCTCCGGGAGCGGGAGGAGGAAGGACAGACTGACGAACAGGGCGGGAAGGCGCAGGCTCTTCATCGGGCTGGTTTCCTGGGATGTGGGATCACCCGCGAAGTATATCAGCCAGCGTTGGTTTCAACCGCTCGTGCTACCGGTAGGTCGGATCGTTCGTCTGGCGGATCCGCTCTGCGGCCCGCATGGCCTCGGTGCTCAACTCGCGGCCCACGGCCTCGGCACGGTCGCGGTTGAATGACACCGACGGCAGGCCTCCCGAGAAGGAGACGGTGATCACGCCCGTGGCGATCAGGATCGGAACGAGAATCAGGAGGAGCCGCGAACCCAGCCTCGACGTGGCCACCTGCTGCACCGGCGCCGGCATGCCGATCGTCGCGACCTGTGCCAGCCGCTGCGTGTAACTCTTCCCCTTCGAACTCTTCTTCCTGCCGGCCATCGGAATCACTCCTCGAGACGATGCTTGGCGACAACTCTTGTAGGTGCCTGTGAAGAGATCGGCTGCGGCAGGCGATGGCTGCACTGAAGACGGCGCAGCGGCGCAGACCCGACGGCGCCCGAACACCCACCGCCGCCGGCAAGGCCACCGCGGTTCGCCCCCGTTACCGACGCGCAAACGCCGCGGCCAGCCGATCGAGGGCCAGAAGCAAGCGGTCGGTCGGGCAGGCCGTGTTCAGCCGGACAAATCCTGGCAGGCCGAAGTCGCGACCATCGGATGGTCCGAGCCCCGCCGCCTCACAGGCGGCCTGCGGATCGGCAACGCCCGTTGCCCGGCAGTCGATCCAGGCGAGATACGTGGCCTGCCACGGAATGCACGACAGGCCCGGGATCATGGCGACGCGCTCGAGCACGAGCGCTCGGTGGCGTCTGAGCACGTCGAGCAGTCGCCGCCGCCAGGCGTCGCCATGCCGCCATGCCGCCTCGGCCGCTGCATAGCCGAGCGGATTGACCATCGGCACGAGCCCTTCGCCGGCGGAGCGCCAGCGCTGGCGGAGCGCCGCGTCGGGCACGATCGCAGCGGCGCACGCGAGCCCGGCGAGGTTCCAGGTTTTCGAGGGGGCCACGAGCGTGATCGCCTTGCTCGCGGCCGGATGGTCGAGGCTCGCAAAGGGCACGTGCGGATGATCCTCGTCGAGCACGAGATCGGCCCAGATCTCGTCGCTCACGACGGTGAGGCCGTGCCGGTCGGCGATGTCGGCGATGCCGAGGAGGTCGCCCCGCGTCCAGACCGTGCCGGTCGGGTTGTGCGGGTGACAGAGCCAGAGAATCTTTGCAGCCGGTGCGCGAGCAGCCGGCTCGAGCGCGCTTGAGTCGATCGTCCAGGCGTTGTCTCCCTGCACGAGCGGCACGCGCACGCTCTTCCTGCCGGCGAGGCCTGGGAGCGTGAGAAACGGCGGGTAGACAGGCGTGAACGAGAGGATCTCCTCTTCGCGGCTCGAGAGGAGCCGGGCCGTGAGCGCGAGCGCCGTCACGACGCCAGGCACCCCGACGATCGAGGCGGGATCGACATGCCAGCCGTGCAGCCGCGTCAGATGCTCGGCCAGCGCCGGGCGAAATCCCGGCGGCTCGTGCGTGTAGCCGAACACGCCGTGGTCGACCCGCTCATGGACGGCGGTGAGCACCTCGTCGGCCGTGCGAAAATCCATGTCGGCCACCCAGACGGGCAGCACGTCGCGGCCAGACCAGCGATCCCATTTTTCAGAGCCGGTGCCGCGCCGATCGGGGCAGGCGTCGAAGTCGGCGGGGAGCTCAGTGGGCGGCCTCATGAAGGCCGCAGGATACCACCTCATGGCGGCGCTCATGCATAGCGGTAGATCGCTGCCGCGCCGCTCTCCGTGGGCATCCGGATCTTCTCGAGGGCGAGCACGTCGCCGCCGTGGAGGAGGACGGTCTCGGCGAGGCCGCCGAGCAGATCCTCGGTGCGCAGGGCCGGCGTGTCGCCGGAACGAGACAGGTCGCCTGGCAACTCGCCATCGGGCTCGATTGTGCCGGTGGCCCGGTCGAGCCAGCCCGGCTCAAAGCGATCTTTTTCCACTAGCAAAAGTGACACCTTCCCGGCCACGGCGGCGCGGGCGATGTCGGAGAGGTCGCGCGCCCCGAGGCCGCGGTCGCGGGCCACGGCGAACCGATGCAGCTCGGCCTCGACGAGCCGCTCTCGGGCGCGCGCGAACACGGGGGCCACGAGCGCGGGCAGATCGCCCACAGGCAGGAGGTGCACGTCGTGGGGCACGAACTCATCGAGCAGGAGGCTGTTTTTCGAGAGGCCGCGGAACATGGCCGCCAGGCGCGGCAGGGCCACAAGCACGAGCGGCAGCCCCGAGTGGCGCGAGACCCTGTCGTGGACCACGTCGTCGACGTGCCGCAGGAAGATCTCCGTGTCGGCATCGATGTCGTCCTGCTTCGAGCCCGCTCCGCCATGCACGACGCTGCCTGCGCCCAGGCCGCTCGGGCCCATCCCGCGTTGCACGCGATGGGGCTGCCAGGTTTCAGCATCGACGGATTCCGCGCGACCGATCTCCGGCGGCCCGCCGGAATCGTGGAGTGGCACGGGGTCGAGCGTGTCGGCCGCTCCCTCGCGTAGACAGCCCTCGTAGACATGCGCCTCGCGGCTCGTGAGCACAAGCACGTTGTAGCGTTCCGCCCCGGCTATGAGCCGCACGAGCGGCAGCGTATGGAACCGGCGGGCGACGAGCGCCAGGGGCTTCACGGGCGTCGGCAGCAGAAACACCCGCGTCGTGCCGGCGGCGGCGAACACGGCGAGCCCGTCGCGGGCGTGCTCCCAGAACCGGAACGTTTCGCCGAGTTCGTGGAAAGGCTCGAGCAATTCCTCGATGACCGCGCGGGAATGGGCGACGGAGAGGGCCATCTCGAGAGCCTCGACCAGGTGGTGATAGGCCGGCCGATCGACGAGGTTGTCGGGCACCTTGCGGTGGGTCGGCATGAGAAGCGAGAGGCAGGGAGCAGGGTGCTCGCCGAGAAGGTCGCGCACGGACTCCGGGGAGAGCGAGCGGACGGAGAGCGGATTGCCCCACAGCGGGAGCGGAAAACTCCGGGGCGGAAAAGCCATTGGCCGAGGTGTCTCCGCGAGAGGAAGGCATCCGGCTGCCGGCGTCGGGCGACGCGTCCCGTCAAGCAAATCGTTCGCATCCCGCGCGGCGAAGGCAAGTGGGGTGGGGCAACCGTCCCGGTTGCCAATGCGGCCCCAACCGCTTGCCCCACGGCCCCGCGTCACTTTCGCTTGAAAGGGCCGCTGCGGGGCTGGTCGCGGGAGAGGACGTAGGCCAGAAGGTCGAGCACCTCGCGGTCATTGAGCTGGTCGAGCAGGCCCTTGGGCATGAGCGACTCGGTCGCCGGCAGGATCTCCTCGATGTCGGACCGGGTGACCTCGACGAATTTCGTCGCGTCCTCCGGGTCGGTGACGATCGTGATCTTCTGCGGCGACTCGTTCACGATCCGCCCGCTCACCACCTTGCCGTCGGCGGTCTGCACGATGCTCGCCTTGTATTGGTCGGAGATCACCCGGCTCGGGTGCACGATCGCCTCGACGACGTCCTTCAATTGAAACCGGCCTGCGGCCTGCGTGAGGTCGGGGCCGGTGGCGCCGCCGTCCTCGCCAAAACGGTGGCAGACGACGCAGCGGGCCGCCGCGAACATCCGCTTGCCATGCTCGAAGTCGCGGCCCTGCGCGAGCCCTGCGTCGCCCGGCTTGCCAGCCAGGGTGAGCACGTCCTCGACGGTCCACGGGCGGCCCGGGCCTTCGGGCCTCGGCAAGGGCGGCGGCGCGTAGGGTTGGCGGACGCCGAGCGTCTCGAGCGCCATTCTTTCAGTGTCGGAAAGGTGCGCCAGGCTTTCGTTTTCGATGTTCGTGAGGAACTTGCGGAAGCTGTTGCCGCCGGCCCACTGTCGGGCTCGACCGAACCACTCGTAGTAGGCCTTTCTATCTGCGGCGGTCCAGGCGTCTTTCTCGCCCACGGTCCTGAGGGCGTAGGCGTAGTGGATCTGAAGCAGGTCGGCCCGCTTCTCGAGCGATCCCTGCACCGCGCGGCCGTAGTTGGCGTTGCGGGAGAGCAGACGCTCGAGGTCGTCTTCGTTGGGGGCGAGGTTCGTGCTGCCGGCCGATGGCGTGGGCGCTGCGAGCATGCCCGTCAGTTTCGCCACGATCCCCGGCGCTCGCACGCCGACAAGCAGGCTCGAGAGCTCGCGGTCGAGATCGAAGTCACCGGACGGAAAGAGCGGCCCAAGCCGGGCGGCGATCCGTGCCTTCGCATCGGCAGTCGGCTCGCCGAGCCGCACGATGGCGAGTTCGTATGCTCGTGCAAGATCGATCCGACCGGCGGCGTCGAGCGCCCCAGGATCGATCCGATCGAGGGCCGCAAGCACGTCCGGGCCGGCAACTTGATCGGCCTGATGGGCGACGGCAATCGCGCCGGTGATGATGGCGCGGGGCTCGGGGCCCGACAGAGCCTGCTCCTGCCACATCTTGAGCGGCTGATGCTCGAGCGCGACGCGGGCCGCGGACCGCACGAAGTGGTCGGGATGGGCGAGGCGCGGCAGGGCCTTGGTCACGGCGGCGGCCGGGTCTTCGGCCCGGCGGTGGAGAGCCTCGAGGTCGCGGCGCAAGGCTCGCTCGGCGGCGCCGGCCGGGTCATTCGCGTCGATCATCGCGGTGGATTCGTTCCCGGCGTACGTCACGCGGTAGAGTTCGCTCTGGCCCCCTCGGCCGCCCACCGCGAAGTACATCGCGCCGTCCCTGCCGATCGTCATGTCGGTGAGCGGGAGCGGCGTCCGGGAGACGAACTCCTCCTTGACTCCCGTGTACGTCGAGCCGGAGGGCTCGAGGTGGATCGCATACATCGTGCCGAACGTCCAGTCGCAGATGTAGAGGGCCCGCTGGTACTTCGCCGGGAACTTCGTGCCGTAGCCGAAGGCCACGCCCACGGGCGAGCCGGGGCCGATGTTGACGAGCGGGGGCAGGCAGTCGGGAAAGCAGGCGGGCCAGTTGCCGGAGCCTGAGCGCCAGCCGAGTTCACTGCCGCTCGGGGCGTGGTTCACGCGGGTCGGCTTGTACCACGGCGTGCCGAAGTCCCACTCCATGTCGGAGTCGTACACGAACAGTTCGCCGTCGGCGTTGAACGCGAAGTCGTAGGCATTGCGATAGCCGCCGCTCCAGATCTCCCAGGTCTTGCCGTCGCGATCGGTGCTTGCGATATAGCCGCCCGGGGCGAGGATCCCGGCGGCGTGGCCGTTGGCATCCCACATCCGTGGAATGATCTGGTCCTCATCCCAGTTGGCGGGCAGGCGGCTTGCGCCATCGGGTGGGAGTTCGACCCGCCGCTGCGTCGAGCGGATCCCGCCCATGGTCTGCGGCTCGGTCACGTTCTTGATTGCGAACGGGACCTGCGTGTGGTTGCCGCAGACCATGAACAGCCGCGTGCCATCTGGCGAGAGCAAGATGTTGTGCGGACCATGCTCACCGCCTCCTTCGAACGCATGCAGTTTTTCCACGGCGTCGAGCGTGTCGTCGGCATTCGAATCGCTGACCCGGTAGAGCCCGCTGCCGGGGCCGCCGTTGCACACGACGTAGAGGGAGTCGAAGGCCCAAAGGAGGCCTTGTGCGCCGGTGAGCGGCACCGGGATTTTCTCCACGAGTGTTTCGCCTGAGCCGTCGAGCGGAGCCGGCGTGATCCGCACGAGGCCTTTGTCTCCCTGGTCGCTGGCGATGAGCCTGCCCCTGGGATCGGTCGTGAGGCAGACCCACGAGCCGAGCTGCTCCTTCGGCACCACGAACAGCCGCTCGACGAGAAAGCCTTCCGGGACCGCGAAAGGCGCGGAGGTCGCTGTGCTTGGGGCGGCGAGCACGTCGCCCCAGGGGCCGTTGCCCGGGCCGGCGACGACCTTGAGCGCGACAGGGTTTGGCGGCGAGAGCGTGTCGAAGGCCGACCATGACTGGTCGCTCTCCACCACACGCACACCGCCGTCGGGATCGGTGAGCACGAGGCGGCAGGAGAAGCCTGCCAGGCCGCCGGCATTCCGCACGATGGCGACGAGTTCGTTGTCGCCGTCACGGAGGTGTTTGGTGATGTCGATGGCGACGGGCGCTTCCCAGGTGTCGCTCGTCGCCACCTCGGTGCCATTGACGAAGAGCTGCATCGCGTTGTCGCACGTGGCCACGAGGACCGCGGTCATGGCGCCGCCCTGGAAGGCCTTCGTGAGCCGGTATTCGCGATTCTCTTCCGGGCCCCAGATCCAAGGGGCCAACTCGGCCTTGGGGGCGGCGCCCGCGGCTGCTGTGGCGGCCGATGCCAGGGGCATCGGCTCGCGGGGCTGCCGCCAGGGCCCCGGTTCATCCGGCCCGGGTTGATCGACGGCTGCGATGGCCAAGGGGCCCAAGACCAGGCCTGCAAGGCAGGTAATCGCCGAGGTTTTGGTCCATGCGGGGCGGCGTGTGTGCGGCGGCATCGAGCGATCTCCGGGTGCACTGTGCAGTGTACGCAGCCAGCGCCGCCCCCGCCAAAATGCGGTCTTTGAAGGCGATCCGGCGGTTGGCGTCTGCGGCCGAAGCGAAACCTTGACCATATTCTGCCGTTGAATCGGTATGCCCGGGCGGTATCGTGCTCGTTCGCCTGCCCACTCTTTGAAAAGATTATGGATTCGATGCTGTGATTTCCCGAGGCTCATGTTGCCGCGGTGTTCGCGGTAGCTTTTGGTTGCATGACGCCCGCGCTGTCGGCTGACGGCGGGAAGAAGGCTTGATCGCACTTTCTGATGGAATCCATGGACTGAAGGCGAGGAGCCTGGGCACATGAAACTGCCGCATTCGTGGCACGCGCGGGCCTGGCTCCTCGCCCTCGTGACGGTGGCGCTCGCGGTTTCGACTGGGGCGGGCAAGACGACGGCCGTGAAGCCACGGCGGGCCGTGGTCGCGGCGCGTCTTCCCGAGGCGGTGACGAAGAAGCCGCCGCGGAAGGTGATGGACGTCGCGCGGGTCGATCGGAGCACGCGACCGGCGGTCCAGGCTGCCGCCGGCCGGATCGACGCTCTCCTCGAAAAGCACTGGCAGGAGCACGGCGTCAAGCCGTCGCGGCCGCTCGACGATGCCGGGTTTGCCCGCCGCGTGTATCTCGAACTGGCCGGGCGGATTCCCACCTACGACGAAGTCGTCGCCTTCCTCGACGCGAAGGACGCGGATAAGCGGGCCGACCTCGTCGATAGGCTCCTCGAAAGCCCCGACTATGTCAGCCACTTCTACAACTTCTGGGCCGATATCCTCCGGCTCCAGGAGCGGCCCGACAAGCATCTCGTGCTCGAGCCCTATCTCTCCTACGTGAAGGATGTGATCCGCACGAACAAGCCCTACGACGAGTGGGTGCACGAGATGCTCACGGCCGACGGCCGGCCCTGGGAAAATCCCGCGGTCGGGTTTCAACTTCGCGACGAGGGGATGCCGCTCCCCTACGTCGACAACACCGTGCGGGTGTTCCTCGGCACGCAGATCGGCTGCGCCCAATGCCACGATCATCCGTTCGACCACTGGAAGCAACGCGAGTTCTACGAACTGGCCGCCTTCACCGCCGGCACGCGCACGAAGCCCGGTGGTGACGGTGCCGGCAAGCCAGGGAAGGGTTTCGGCGGGCGGCACGACCCGCTCGGGATCGCCGCCAGGAAGCTGCACCAGCAGAACCGCGACCGGAATAAAAAAAACCGGGCTGCGGTGGCACAGTATCTCCGGGCCAATGTCACGAGCGTGTCGTTTGCCGACAAGAAACTGCTCCTGCCCCACGACTACCAATACGACGACGCGAAGCCGCTCTCCGCGGTGGACAAGAAGGTGCTCTGGGGCGACGTCCCGCCGGCCGCCCAGGCTGCCGATGGCCGTGCACAGTTTGCCGCCTGGGTGATCTCGCGCGACAATCGGCAGTTTGCCCGCACGATCGCCAACCGGCTCTGGAAGAAGGTGATGGGCGTGGGCCTCGTGGAGCCGGCCGACGACTTCAAGGAAGACAACCCGGCCTCGTATCCCGCGCTGCTCGAGCATCTCACCGACGAGATGCTGCGGCTCGACTTCGATCTCCGCGAATTCGTGCGACTCCTCGTCTCCACGGATACCTATGGGCGCCGGGCCGTCTTGCACGACACGATGTCGGCCGCCCCTTTCCGCTTTCCCGGGCCCGTACTCAAGCGGATGACGGCCGAGCAACTCTGGGATTCGATCCTCACGCTCATCGCCAGAAACCCCTGGACATACGAGCGGCCCAGGGCCACCGACGTGGCCGCCGTCATGAACGTCGATCTCCTTTCGGCCTCGCTCGAGGACGTCGACCGGGGCCTGGAGTCGCTTCAGTCGCAGTATGGCCGGGGGGCGATCAAGCGCAGGATGCTCGACGTCTGCGGATACCGTGGCCTCGAGCTCGTGCGGGCGAGCGAGCTGCCGTCGCCGCTGCCGCTCGGGCATTTCCTCAGGCAGTTTGGCCAGAGCGACCGCGAGGCGATCGAGGGCGGCCGCACGGTGGCCACGATCCCGCAGATTCTGGCGATGTTCAACGGGCCGATCACGCACGCGATGCTCGAGCAGGGTTCGGTGATCTACGACGAGGTCATGAGCCACAAGCCCAAGGAGGCGGTGGACGTCGTGTTTCTCTCGGTGCTGTCGCACCGCCCGAACGCGGAGGATCGGACGCTGGCGCTCAAGAAGATCAGTTCGGCCGAGAACCGGGCCGGGGGCTGCGGCAACGTGATCTGGGCGCTGCTCAACACGCGGGAATTCATCTTCATCCAGTAGCGGCACGAGCCGACCACGCGGAGGTTTTTCTCATGCTTGATCCACTGACCAACGCGTTTTCGGAGCGGATCGCCCGCCGGGCCGTGCTCGGCAGGATCGCACGGTCGACGCTCGGCGTGACGCTCCTCGAGGGGCTCTCGGGGAATCTCGCCGAGGCGGCAGCCGCGACAGGGAAGGGGGGCGTGAACATGATCTTCCTGATGATGCGGGGGGCGATGAGCCATCTCGACACGTTCGACCCCAAGCCGGGCCGGGAGGAGCAGGGGGAGACGAAGCCGATCCCGACGAAGACCCCAGGCATCGTCTTCGGCGAGCACCTTCCGCGACTCGCCGGCCTCTCGGACAAACTGGCCGTGGTGCGGTCGATGACCACCGAGACGGGCGACCACCAGCAGGGGCAGTACGTGATGCGCACGGCGTATCCCGTGCTTGGCAGCATCCGGCATCCGTCGTTCGGCTCGTGGGCGCTGCACGTGCAGGGGAAGGCGAGCCGCGAACTGCCCGGATACGTGCTCGTGGGCAACGGCAACGAGCATCCAGGCGCCGGGTTCCTCGACCCGGGCGTGACTCCGGTGCCCGTGGCTGATCCCGAACTCGGGCTCGAAAACACCGTGCGGCCCAAATACCTCACGGAGGCGAACTTCGACCGCCGGCTCACGCTTGCCGACAAGATCGACGCTGACTTCAAGCAGACCTACGCCGGCCCGCAGCTCGAGGCCTACAACCAGATGTACAAAGACGCCGTGCGGCTGCTCGGCAGCGTCGATCTCGAAGCGTTCGACATCTCCAAGGAGTCTGAGAAGACGCGGGAGCGGTACGGCAGCACGACGTTTGGCCAGGGCTGCCTGCTTGCCCGCAGGCTCGTGGAGGCCGGCGTGCGGTGCGTCGAGGTGGAACTGGGCAAGTGGGACATGCACCGCGAGATCTTCGAAGAACTGCCGAATGCGGCCGGGCAACTCGACGAGGGCATGGCAGCACTGATTGCAGACCTCGAGGAGCGCGGCCTGCTCTCCTCCACGGTCGTCGTGCTCGCGACGGAGTTTGGCAGGACTCCGAAGATCAATGAAAACGCCGGCCGCGACCATCATCCGGCGGTGTTTTCCTGTGCTCTCGCCGGAGCCGGCGTGAAGGGGGGCGTGGTCTATGGGGCAAGCGACGAGCGCGGCTTCAAGCCTGCCGAGAATCCGGTGAGCGTGGCCGACTTCCTCTCGACCGTCGCGGTCGCTTGCGGCCTGCCCCACGACAAGGAGTTCATGGCCCCCAACGGCCGTCCCTTCAAGATCGGGGGCGGTGGGAAGCCGATCCGGGACGTGCTGGCGTAAGTGGGGCCAGCGTCCCGCTTGCCAGATCCTCTCCATTCCTCCGGGAGAGGCGAGATCCAGGCAAGTGGCAGGCCGATGGAGCGCCGCCGGGCCAGATGTCAGAATACCGGACGCCCGGGCCAGAGAAGCAGGACGCGAGTCCGCACATCCGGAATCGCAGCAGGAATAATTCCATGGCGTCATCCACTCGGCTCGGCCGCTGGATTTTCATCCTTCCCGTGATCCTCTGGAACGCCGCGGAGGCAAGGCATGCGCTGGCCGCGGACGCCCCGCCGCCGAACGTCGTGTTCATCGTCTCAGACGACCAGCACTGGCGCGACTACGCGTCGATGGGCCATCCGCACCTGCGCACGCCGCACCTCGACCGGCTCGCCCGCGAGAGCCTCGTGTTTTCCCGGGGCTACGTGACGAGCAGCCTCTGCTGCCCGAGCCTGGCTTCGATCATCACGGGCAGGTATCCGCACGAGCACCGGATCGTGGGCAACGATCCGCCGGGCGGCAAGGATGCGTTCGAGGCGGGGCGCGAGCGGATGAACCGGCACCTCGAGGAGTGGCCGACGCTGCCGCGGCTGCTGGGGGCGGCGGGATACACGAGCCTCCAGACGGGAAAATGGTGGCAGGGGGATTTTTCCCGCGGCGGATTCACGGAGGGCATGACGAAGGGCCAGCGCCATGGCGACGAGGGGCTCGCGATCGGCCGCGACACGATGCAGCCCATTTTTGATTTTCTCACCAGTAGTCGGAGCGCGGGCAAACCGTTCTTCGTGTGGTATGCGCCGATGCTGCCGCACGATCCGCACGATCCCGCCCCGGAACTCGTCGAGCACTATCGATCGAAGACCGACAGCATCCACGTGGCCCGCTACTGGGGCAACGTCGAGCGGTTCGACCGCACCGTGGGCGACCTGCTTGACCACCTCGACCGTGAAAAGCTCTCGGAGAACACGCTCGTCGTCTACGTCACCGACAACGGCTGGATCCAGAGCGTCGACAACCCGCGGTTCGCACCCCGCTCGAAGCTCTCGCCCTACGACGGCGGCATGCGCACGCCGATCATGCTCCGGCAGCCGGGCACGATCCAGCCGCGGAAGAGTCCGGCCCTCGCGAGCTCGATCGACATCCTTCCCACGGTGCTCGCCGCCTGCGGCGTGACGCCGCCCGCCGGACTGCCCGGCATCAACCTGCTCGATGACGCGGCCGTGGCGGCCCGCCGGCAGGTTTTTGGCGAGTGCTACACGCACACGATCGTGGATCTCGACGATCCGGCGAAGAGCCTGCTGTGGCGCTGGACCGTGCGCGACCGATGGAAGCTGATCGTGCCGACCTCGGCCGGTGCACTGCCGGGGGAGGAAGGCAAGCTGATCGACCTGGAGTCGCAGGCCCGCCACGCCCGCGGCGAGGTCGAACTCTTTGATCTGGAGGCCGATCCCGACGAGACCAAGAATCTCGCCGCGGCGCATCCAGACGTCGTTGCCGACCTGCGGGCGACGCTCGATGCGTGGTGGAATCCGGCGGCCCCCAAGCACGTGGCACTCGCCGCTGGCGAGGCTGAAAAGGCGAAGCCGGCACGGCTGCTCGTCGTGACGGTGACGATGGGCTTTCGGCACGCTTCGATCGCCACCGCGGAGCCCGCGCTCGAGGAGATCGGCCGCACGAGCGGCCTGTTCCACGTTGATTTCCTCCGGCTGCCGCCGGGCAGGCCGGCGGCGCCCAAGCCTCCGCAGCGCGGCACTGCGGTGACGGACGAGGCCTGGGCCGCCGAGCAGGCGGCGTTCAAGGCGGCGCAGGAACAGTTCCAGAAGGACGACGCCTCATGGCAGGCACTCCTCCGCGAGCAGTTCGCGAAAGCCTTCGCGCCGGAATCGCTCGCCCTGTTCGACGGCGTCATCTTCGCAAGCACGACAGGCGAACTGCCGATTCCCGACCTCGACGTCTTTCTCGCATGGATCAAGTCGGGTAAGGCCTTTATCGGCTTCCACGCGGCGACCGACACGCTCAAGAGTTCCGACGCCTACTGTGAGATGATCGGCGGCCATTTCGCAGGACATCCTTGGAATGCCGACGGCGAACACGCCTTCATGGTGCACGACCCGTCGCACCCGGTGGCGGCCATGTTCCCGGAGCGGTTCCGCTGGAGGGACGAGATCTATCAATACGACCCGCGCTACAAGCCGGAAAACCTGCGGGTGCTCGTGAGCCTCGACATGGCGGCGAGCACGCCCAAGGAGCCGTGGCACGTGCCGGTGGCCTGGGTGCGCGAGTATGGGAAGGGACGCGTGTTCGCGACGAACTTCGGCCACAACGACGCGACGTGGAACGACGCGATGTTCCGGCGGCACATGCAGGCGGGCATCGCCTGGGCGCTCGGCCGCATCGAAGGCATGGCGACACCAAACCCCGACGTGCAGGCGGCGGAGTATCTGCGAAGCGTCGTTGCCGCTGCCGCTGCTGCCACCAGCACGAACGCCGACGACCTCTTGGCGAAGGCCGACGCCAAGATGGCGAAAGACCCTGCCTGGGCCGCCAGCCTGAGGCCGACACTCCTCGAACTGCGCAGCGTCGCTCCCGACGCCCGCGGCCCTGTATACGCGAAGGTGCTCGCAGAGGTTGAAAAGCCTTGAAAGGCAGGCCCCGCATGCAATCAACAAAAAACAGTTGCGATTGAGAATTCAGCGAGGGGTTGCCCCTGCCTTCGAGCAGGCTATGGGAGCGAGCGCAGCCATGAATGGCGAAGCGAAGCGAACGTCCCGCGAGAGGGCGGGGGCAACCCCGAGTCACACCAGGCGAGGTATGCGATATGACGAATCAATGAAGCATGCGATGAAAGCCTTCTGCTTCGCGGCTTTGTTCGTCATTGCAGCGGGGCAGGCCGACGCCACCCCACCGAATATCGTCGTGATCCTCGCCGACGACCTCGGATTTTCCGACCTTGGATGCTACGGCGGAGAGATCGACACGCCACACCTCGATCGGCTCGCCGCCGGTGGCCTCCGGTTCACTCAGGGCTACAACACGGCCCGCTGCTGGCCCACGCGGGCGGCGCTCCTCACCGGCTACTACGCCCAGGCTGTGCGGCGCGATGCCCTGCCGGGGGAGCACGGCGGCGTGAAAGCAACGCGGCCGGCGTGGGCCCGGCTGCTGCCAGAGCTGCTCGCGCCCGCCGGCTACGCCAGCTATCACTCGGGCAAGTGGCACGTCGACGGCGATCCGCGCGAGCAGGGCTTCGTGCGATCGCTCGACGTCGTCGGGACGGGCCAGAGTAACTATTTCGATGCCACGGGCGTGACCGAGCAGGGAGAGCTGCTCTCCGACCGCCCGGGCTTTTACACGACGACGGCGATCGGCGACCACGCGGTGAAATGTCTCGGGGAGCACGCCGCGGCGCATCCGACTGGAAAGCCGTTCTTCCACTACGTGCCCTTCACGGCGCCGCACTTTCCGCTCCACGCGCCGCAGGACTTGATTGAAAAGTATCGCGAGCGGTACCGCGCCGGCTGGGACGCCGTGCGGCGCACGCGCGTGGACCGGATCATCAAGCTCGGGATCGTGACGTCGCCCGCGGCTGAGCCGGAAGGAGATGTCGGCCCGCCGTACCAGCCGAAGCCCGAGGTGCTCGCCCGATTTGGGGCCGGCGAGGTGGATCGGCCGGTACCCTGGCAGTCGCTCACGCCCGAGCAGCGCGAGTTTCAAGCGACGAAGATGGCGATCCACGCGGCGCTCGTCGAGGCCATGGACCACGAGGTGGGCCGGATCATCCGCCAGCTCGAGGCGATGCATGCTCTCGACGACACGCTGATCCTGTTTGCGAGCGACAACGGGGCCTCGGCCGAGATCATGATCCGCGGCGAGGGGCACGACCCGGCCGCCGCCCTCGGCTCGCGCAAGACGTTCCTCTGCCTGGGCCCGGGCTGGTCGACCTGCGCGAATGCGCCCTTTCGTCGCCACAAGACGTGGGTGCACGAGGGCGGCATCGCCACGCCCTGGATCGTGCACTGGCCGCGCGGCATCGCGGCGAAAGGCGGGCTGCGCACGCAGCCTGTGCACGTGATCGACGTGGTGCCGACGGTCCTCGATCTCGCCAAGATCTCGCCGCCGCATGAGCATGCCGGCCGGCCGGTGCCGCCCATGCAGGGCCGCAGTTTTGCGAGGTCGCTCGCCGATCCGCAGGCGCCTCCGGCCCACGAGGCGCTCTGGTGGTGCCACGAGGGCAACCGGGCGGTGCGCAACGGCGACTGGAAGCTCGTCGAATCGAAGGGGAGCGGCTGGGAGCTCTATGACCTGGCCAAGGACCGCTGCGAAACGAAGAACCTCGCCATGGCGGAGCCCGGGCGGGTGAAGGACCTCGAGGCGAAGTGGGAGGCGATCGCCGCCGAATGCCGCGCGCGTGCGGCAAACGAGGCAGCCCAGCCGAAAAAAGCCGCCGTCTCCAGGCCCAACATCATCTACGTGATCACCGACGATCAGGGCTACGGCGACATCGCGGCCCACGGCAACCCCGTCGTCAAGACGCCGAACCTCGACCGACTGCACGCCGAGAGCGTGCGGCTCACGGAGTTTCATGCGAGCCCGACCTGCTCCCCCACCCGGGCCGCCCTGATGACCGGCCGGCACGAGTTTCGCTCGGGCGTGACCCACACGATCCACGAGCGGGAGCGGCTTGCGCTCTCGGCGACCACATTGCCACAGCTTTTGAAGTCCGCCGGCTATGCAACCGGGATCTTCGGCAAGTGGCACTTGGGCGATGAAGACGCCTACCAGCCGGGGAAGCGCGGCTTTGACCGCGTGTTCATCCACGGCGGCGGCGGGATCGGGCAGTCGTTCCCGGGAAGCTGTGGGGACGCCCCCGGCAACACCTATTTCGATCCGATGATCCGCAGCGACGGCACGTTCGTGAAGACGAAGGGCTACTGCACCGACGTGTTTTTTGATGCGGCGCTCGACTGGATCGACAAGCACCGCTCGCGGGACGAGCCTTTCTTCTGCTACCTGGCGACGAACGCCCCACACGCGCCGTACGACTGCCCGCCCGGTTCCGACACACCGTATCTCGCGACGCTCGAGGCGGCCGGAATCGCCGATGCGAAGCAGCGCGACGAGATCGCGAGGTTCTACGGCATGATCGAGAACATCGATACGAACGTGGGGCGTCTGGTTGCAAAGCTCGATGAATGGGGCCTCGCGGAAGACACGCTCGTCGTGTTCACGGCCGACAATGGCACCGCCGCCGGACACGCCGTGTTCAATGCCGGCATGCGGGCCCAGAAGGGTTCGCCTTACCGCGGCGGCACCCGGGTGCCGAGTTTCTGGCGCTGGAAGGGACATCTGCCGGCAGGCATGGACATGCCCTCGCTCGTGGCCCACATCGACGTGTTGCCCACGCTCTGCGACCTCGCGGGCGTGAGCATCCCGGAGGATGTAGCCGGAAAAATCGAAGGACGGAGTTTCGCGCTTCTCGTGCGCGGGGCTAGGATCGGCTGGCCGGATCGGCCGCTCGTGACGCACGTGGGCCGCTGGGATCGGCGGAAGGCGGCCGACAGCGCGTATCTCAACTGTCGGATTCGGGAAGGACAGTGGAGCCTCGTGAACGTGAAGAACCGTCCCGATGCGTGGGAACTTTACGACATCGCGGCCGACCCGGGCGAAAAGACCGACGTCGCGAAGGAGCACCCCGACGTCGTCAAGCATCTCGCGGCCGAATACGATGCCTGGTGGCAGAGCGTGCAGCCGGATCTCATCAACGAGGATCTCGACGGCCCGGTCGAAAACCCATTCAAAGTGGCTTACATCCGACAGTTCGGCCCGTAGCCGAGGAGAAGGTGTCTTCGTCGAAATGTGTTGTCTGTCATGAGCGAT